>CALIFM010000230.1 GCA_938021685.1 uncultured Gammaproteobacteria bacterium
ATATAACTGATTTACTACTGATAGCTAAACTGATGAAAAATAGAACATCTAAAACATTAACCCCAGATTCTTGGTTTATTTCATTCTAAATCAGAAAAAGCTAACAACTGTAATAATTCTAGACGAAAACTACTGCAAACCGCTGCTTGGTCTGCGCCTGTGGTCACTATCGTATCCCTACCCCAGCATGCACAAGCAACTGTGTGTGGTGTTGATATCTGCCCGACTGCAGAAGATTTCGTGTTTGAACCCATTATTGTAGAGTATCGCGTGGGTGACGCGCCTGATGGTCTCCCCGTACCAGAGGGGCTCGTTGGTTGGAACTCAGGTGCCCTGCTAACAGGCACAGGCCTAGATAACTGTGAAGGCCTTGAGGTCTCCTGGAAAGTGGAAGATATTGCCTTCAATGGAGAGCTTGTAGATATTACAAACTTTATAACTAATGTAACCGACACACCTGGCTTATGGAGTATAGAAGAAGAAGGTAGCGATTTTGGCGCAGACACTAATAGAGATTCAGCCATACAAATAGTTTATACCGCAACCGTTACTTCAGGTCTTGCTGGTTGCGAACCTTTAACTTTTGGTTTTACAATTGATGCCGAATATGATGGAGAAGAAGGAGCAGATTATTATAATGAAATAGTTCTAACTATTACGCCTGCTCCCGGCACAGTACTATCAGGCCCTACGACTGTTACTATCGCACCATAAAATAGTATTTTTATGACTATAAAATTAAATTGAAAGTTTTGGGCTTTTCTTATCAACGGCAAAGCCCATACTTAAGTATTTCAATACATTGCCCGAGAGCAACAAACTAGTCTAATAAATAACTGGCTGCGCTGATTTAAATAAGTTGAAAAAATTGGCCGTAGTCTGCTCAGCTAATTCTTCATACGGTATCTCTCTAAGCTGCGCCACATACTCGGCGGTGTGCTTTACAAAAGCAGGCTGGTTGGGCTTGCCGCGCATCGGCACGGGAGCTAAATACGGCGCATCAGTTTCTACCAACAATCGATCCATGGGCACTTTTCTAGCCACCTCTTTTAAGGTTTGTGCATTCTTAAAGGTGACAATGCCTGACATTGAGATGTAAAAACCCAAGTCCAAAGCCTTTTGCGCAGTGGCCCAATCTTCGGCAAAGCAGTGCATTACCCCGCGGCACTGATCGGCACCGTGGTCTTTGAGCATTTGCATTGTGTCACCTGCTGCCTCTCGAGTATGGATGATCAGCGGCTTGTCTACTGCATTAGCTGCGGCGATGTGACGAGCAAAGCGCTCGCGCTGCCAGTCAAGATCGCCTTCCTCACGAAAATAATCCAAACCCGTTTCGCCAATGGCGACCACTTTAGGATGTTGCGCCAGTTTCACTAACTCATCCACACTTGGCTCTTGCACGTCTTTATAACAAGGGTGTACACCCACAGAAGCAAAAATAAAAGTGTGGTCTTCGGCTATTTTTAGCACCTGCGGGTAATCTTCCAAATTAACTGCAATGCACAATAAGTGCTGCACGTCATTAGCCTTAGCTGCCGCTAAGGTAGCCGCTAGGTTCTCACCCATTGGATCAAAATTTAAGTGGCAATGCGAATCAACTAAACCCATAAAAACTTCCTAGAAAAATGGCCTATCAGCCGCACTATGACAGATCAAGCAAAGCGGCGAAGCTGCCGCTATTATACTTAAGCGCGCGCGCACAGACTGGAGAACTTAATCAATACCTGCTCAGCCAATAACTGCGGATTGAGCTGCTCTACATCGTGGCGCTTAAATTCGGTAATGAAATCATAAAACTTAAACAAGGCACTAGGCGATAAAGCTTTCAACTTGTTTTGCAAGGTGGGATGAGCGCTTAAATACGAAGCCGCCGCCCCTTTATCTTGTCCAGCTCCTTGGCCATCGCGTGCACCTTGTGCCAGCATTGCCTGCATCCATTGTAGCAAACGTGGGCTATCCACTAGCTTGGTAAGCTTATCGCTAGTGGCGATGGCATCCACCTGCCCAGACACCAGCTGATTAAGCGCTGCCAGCATCTGGCTAAATTGATCTACCTCTTGGTTTTCTAACAAGGCTAATGCAGCCAAAGGAGCCCCGCTGGCTAGCTGCAAGGCACTGCTGATGTCCGCTGTATCAACCCCTGCTTGCTGGCCAAGCCAAGTGCTGGCATCACGCGCCGCGGGCAAGCTGAGGGCAAACGGTACGCAGCGGCTGCGTATGGTGATCGGCAGAGCCTCTGGCTGATGGCTGACCAATAATATAATGGTGCTGGTCGGCGGTTCTTCCAGCAACTTAAGTAAAGCATTCGCCGCATTGGTGTTCATGTCTTCAGCAGGAGCAATCACAACGACTTTATGCTCAGCGCTGTGGTGGGCTAAGGCAGCATTTTGAATCAATTCACGAATTTGGTCCACTGCAATAATACGCCGTGGTTTGCGCTTTTTGGCTTTGTCGAAATCTTCTAAATAACGGCTTGCATAACGTTGCAATGGTTCGCTTTTTAGCAAAGCCAAACGCTCAGAAAACACTAAATGCAAGTCAGGGTGACTACCTGCATTGAACAAGCGGCAATTATCGCAAACACCGCAAGGTGCATTGTCTTGTCCGCATAGCACATGCTGCGCAGCCTGCAAGGCAAAACCAAGCTTACCTAAGCCCGCCACCCCGCTGAATAAAAGTGCGTGAGGCATCCGCGGGCCAAAGCTTATAAACCGCTGCCAGTCTTCACTCTGCCAAGGCTGCGCAGCTACGCCTTCAAGTACGTTTGTCATCGATAAATTGCTGTAACGTACTACCAACTAATGCACTCACTTGCTCAACCTCGAGACTGGCATCAATCACCTTAATGCGCTGGGGTTCAGCAGCAGCACGCTCCAAATAAATATCACGCACCGCTTGTTTATAATTAAGGCCTTCTTGCTCAAAACGGTCTTTTTCGCCACGCGTATCCACCCGTGACAGGCCGATTTCAATCGGCAGGTCAAACAACAAGCTTAAGTGCGGTTTAAAGTCGCCCAATACCCAGCGCTCAAGCTGCTCAATGCGTGACTGTGGCACACCGCTAGCACCTTGATAGGCATAACTGGCATCACTAAAACGGTCACTAATTACCCAGCTACCTATTTGCAATGCAGGGGCAATTACTTGGGCATAATGCTCAGCACGTGCAGCAAACATCAACAGCAGTTCAGTATCTGGCAATAAAGCGGCACCTTTATTATGCAAAAGCGCATCGCGCAGCGCTTCACCTAATGGTGTGCCACCAGGTTCACGGGTGACGGTGGCCTTGATATTATTGTCCGTCAACACACTGGCAATATGATCAATTTGGGTAGATTTCCCTGCACCATCTGCACCTTCTACGCTAATCAAGCAACCCTGCTTATTTTTTTGCCCCTTGCTCATTGCACTAGCTTTTATTCTTTTTACGGTTAGCCAAATAGCGCTTTACCGCCTTATTATGTTCTTGCAAGCTTTTAGAAAAATAATGCGCGCCCGTGCCATCGCCAACCGCCACAAAATAAAGCGCCTTAGTTTTCTCGGGGTTGACCGCTGCTTTGATAGCGGCTTCGCCAGGCAAACAAATTGGGGTGGGCGGCAAACCTTTACGCGTATAAGTATTATAAGGCGTATCAGTTTTAAGGTGCTTGCGGGTGATATTGCCATCGTAAGCATCGCCGATGCCGTAGATTACTGTTGGATCAGTCTGCAAGCGCATATCGATGTTTAAACGGTTACGAAACACACCTGAAATCAATGGTCGTTCACTCGCCATCGCCGTTTCCTTTTCAATAATCGAGGCCATAATCAGCGCTTCATACGGCGTTTTATATGGTTGCCCCTTGGCACGTGAGGCCCAAATTGCATCTAGCTTTTCGTCCATCAGTTTATATGCACGTTGCAAAATACTGACATCACTATCGCCCTGATGATACAAATAGGTGTCAGGATAAAATAAGCCTTCAGGGTGGATATCACGATCAAATAAGCTTTTCATTAGCTGCCTGCCGGTAACATTCTCATCCAAGGTTTGCTCAAGGTGCGGCGCTTCTTTCAAGCTGGCCAGCATTTGCTTAAAGTTGCTGCCTTGCACAAACCGTACCGTATGGGTCAGTTGGTCTTGCCCTGTAGTAACTTTATCTAAAATTTGTTGCAGGTTTAATCCATCGGCCAGCTGATAACGGCCTGTATGCAGTTTACCCGCTAGGCCTGTGCGTTTGGCCAGTAAACGAAAGGAATACGGCTCATCTATCACCTTCATCTTGGTTAACTTCTTGGCAAATACAGAAAAAGAGTCGCCGCTGTTGATGCGAACAATTTGATTGCTAAAATCTCGCGGCTTATTGATGCTGTCCTGATAATATAGATACAAGCCACCGAGGCATAACAACCCCAGTAGGCCACCACCAATAAACAAGCGCGTGATAAAACGAGCCAGTCCGTTTTTTTTGCGCTTACCTGCTACATCATTTGTACCGCGTTGAGATAGCGCAGCATCAGTATCTTGTTTGCTACTTTTACCCCGCGCGCCCTGCTCGGTCGCCATGATATATGCGTTAAACTTGTTTGAAAGCTAAGGTGCCGTTGGTGCCGCCAAAGCCAAAGGAATTGGAAAGCGCCGCGCGCACCTTGCTGTCACGCCCCACATTAGGCACATAGTCTAAATCACACTCGGGGTCGGGCTGCTCAAGGTTAATGGTAGGTGGAATGGCCTGGTTGTGCACTGACATAACTGTAGCAACAGCTTCTACGCCACCTGCTGCACCAAGCAAATGACCGATCATTGACTTGATCGAGCTTACCGCTAAGCGTCCTGCCTCGCCGCCAAAGGCTGCTTTAACCGCCATCGTTTCGGCAATATCACCTTGTGGCGTTGAAGTACCATGGGCGTTAAGATAATCCACATCACTGGTATTTAAACCCGCATGACGCATGGCATTTAGCATGCAACGCGCCGCGCCTTCACCACCCGGAGATGGACTGGTCATATGGTAGGCATCACCGCTTAAACCAAAGCCGGCTAGCTCGGCATAAATGGTTGCACCACGTGCTTTAGCATGTTCGTATTCTTCCAACACTAGTACACCTGCGCCTTCACCCATTACAAAGCCATCACGGCGTTTGTCCCATGGGCAGCTGGCTTCAGTGGGCGTATCGCCGCGTTTACTTAGCGCCCGTGCAGCGGCAAAGCCAGCAATCGAAGTAGCGGTGATCGTGGCTTCTGCACCGCCTGCAATCATCACATCAGCATCGCCATATTCAATCAAACGGCTGGCCTCACCAATGGCGTGTGTGCCTGTCGAACAAGCGGTTACCATCGACAAATTAGGGCCTTTTAAGCCATACTTGATCGACAAATTTCCAGAAATCATATTGATGATCGCCATTGGAATATAAAACGGCGATACACGACGTGGCCCACGATCGAATAATAATTGGGTGGTTTTTTCAATGGTGTCCATGCCGCCAATGCCCGCACCAATGTAAGCACCCATGCGTTCAGCGTTTTGTTCTGTCACTTCAAGGCCCGAGTGCTCAAAGGCTTCTATGCCGGCGCTCATGCCAAGCTGAATAAAGCGATCCATCTTTTTTACTTCTTTGGCATTAATACGCTCACTGGCATCGAAACCTTTCACTTCACCTGCCACAGTGCAGGCATAGCCTTCTGGATCAAATTGACTGATGCGAGCTAAACCAGATTGCCCAGCCATCAAGTTATCCCATGTCTGCTGCAGGTTGTTGCCTACTGGGCTGACTACGCCCAAGCCCGTTACCACCACACGACGTTTATTCATAGCGACTATTTAGATAAACAATTTTAAAAATTAAAAAAGGCCGACCCTTGCATCACAAGGAGCGGCCTTTTAGTTTACTGCAAGTTTGCCTGTTTTGGCTTTAATCGCTTTTCAGCTATACAGGTACGTCAGCTAAAAGCGAGAAAACCAATAATCAAGCAAGAGCGCAATTAAGCACTCATTTGTTCTTCGATGTATGCCACCGCATCTTTAACTGTTGCAATGGTTTCGGCCTTATCATCAGGAATTTCCATATCGAATTCTTCTTCTAATGCCATGACTAGTTCAACTGTGTCCAGTGAATCTGCACCCAAGTCGTCAACGAATGAAACCTCTGCGGTCACTTGATCTTCGTTGGCACCTAGCTGCTCAACAACAATTTTTTTTACTCTATCTTCGATACTGCTCATTTGGGGATTAACCTCATTTTAAAATACTGATTCCTGCCTTGCGCCAAGAATATGAAAAAACCATTACATTAAATGATTTTCAATGTACCTAAGCGTGGCTTAAGTTGACTGGGGGCATTGTAGCAAATTTTCTAGTTTAGAAAGCAATAATTAAGCCTTGAATGCAGCTGTACTGACCTTATAACGCACAACCTACTTGAGCTACGCCTAAGTGCTATAAATCATCGACTGTTAACCCATATACATGCCACCGTTCACATGCACCACCGTACCTGTCACATACTCAGCCCAAGGCGAAGCTAGATAAGCCACAGCACCAGCCACATCTTGTGCACTGCCTAAGCGCGCCATTGGAATTTTAGTTAACAGCATGTGTTTTTGCTCATCACTTAAGGCATCTGTCATGTCAGTTTTGATAAAGCCCGGCGCCACCACGTTAACGGTGATGTTACGCGTAGCAACCTCTTGCGCCAATGAACGACTAAAGCCCACTAAACCCGCCTTAGCGGCGGCATAATTGGCTTGACCTGGGTTACCTGTTGCACCCACCACTGAAGAAATATTGATAATCCGCCCAAAACGCGCTTTAGTCATGCCACGCAAACAGGCCTTACTCATACGAAACACCGACTTTAAATTGGTGTCCATGATGTCGTCCCACTCTTCGTCTTTCATGCGCATCAGCAGGTTATCACGTGTTATACCGGCGTTATTGACCAGCACAGCAATCGAGCCAAGCTCCTCATTAATCGACTTAACCAGCGCCACCACGCTGTCATCATCATTGACATTCAACACTCTACCGACGCCTTGATGGCCCGCTGCACTTAGGGTATCACCAATACGCTGCGCACCTTCTTTTGTGGTAGCCGTACCAACCACCGTGGCGCCTAAGCTGCCCATCATTGCCGCCACTGCCGCACCAATACCTCGCGACGCGCCTGTTACTAAACACACCTGTTTTGCTAATATTGGTTCGCTCATGATACTGAAGCCCTAAATAAATTATTGATCAAGGTAAAAAACGATACTGAATTATAAAGCCTAAAAGTGCGAGAAAATAGTTTAAATCGGGTAACAACCATTTAACATCGAAATGCTTGCAAAACTTATAATTTTATATTATAAAAACATATAAATAATTAATGAGAGCTTACAGTGACAAAACCTTTGAATTCTTCAAGCTCCTTTAATCACACTAGACGTAAACTAATTAAAACCGCCACATGGTCTGCGCCTGTCGTTACAGCTATTAGCTTGCCACGGCACGCGCATGCAACCACTGTAACAACCACTGCAAACCCTTGTATACCAGAAGGCTTTTTCTGTTTTTACACCCCTCCAGGTGGAGCCGATGAGCCAGCATTATTGCTTAGCGTACAAGTATTTGCTGATGGTGCTTTCATAATACGTGATCACGAAACCGAAACCGGAGCAATTGTGATCATAACTGAAGGAACAGGCGTAGTGTCAGATGAGGTGTTCGTCTACGATACTGCTGACATTGGGTTCACCTTGCCTTGCGGTGATGAGACGCTCATCTTAAGATTAGGTGAGGATCAAGTACCAATGGATACTTGTGATCTATCCAACGTTGATCTGATTAATTAATTGAATGATCGCTCAAAGAGCACGGCTTAGCACTTAACTGTACATCAGCTTAAATTCAAGTATCCCTTGAACAAACATTGAACTTGTCCTACCTAAGCTGATATATTTAAGCTTGTGTTACTAGGGCTTTGCTAGCGGTTAGAACAAGTAAGCAGATGCAGCATTCGCCACGACACAAGACACACACATTTAACTAGCAGTTTGCTTGATTATGTAATTGTGCTTTGTGATAGATTTTTATAACACAACGGGCAACAAAAGGCCCACTTAACAAGCGGAGCTTGCTAAGGAAAGAGATGAACGATTATTTATGAAGGGGCAAATTAAAGACCGCTTCATCACAATAATTCAACGTGCATAGATGCCTATTGCATTCATAACGAAAGAAGCTTGGCATTGCGTTGGATATAGCATTAGTTAGTTTGGTAACTAACATGTTTTGATAAAAGCAGCATAAGCTTGCTTTAGCCACATAATGGCGTACGGTAACCCATAGAAAGCTGGGATACCACTGGTTGCCAAACTAGACGAGCTGCATCAAAAGGCAGCACGTCTTAACAATGCAAAGATGCATTTGCATCGCGCAAGCACTGCGCCGTTCTCACCTTTCTTTTCTACCTTGCTCCACCGATAAATTATTAAAGTTTACTTAAACTTTAATGAAACAGCCTTACAGCTGTCTTGATGTTGCGCTGGTTGCTTACGCTATGCGCGTTGATTGTTGTAATGCGGGAATAATAATGAAACGAATTTTATTTAACGCAACTCACGCAGAGGAGTTACGCGTGGCCATTGTTGATGGTCAAAAACTAATCGACCTTGATCTTGAATCCGCTGTACGGGCACAAAAAAAAGGCAACATCTACAAATGTGTGGTCACTCGTGTTGAGCCTAGTTTAGAAGCTTGCTTCGTCAATTATGGCGCTGAGCGTCACGGCTTTTTGCCCTTTAAAGAAATTTATCGTGGCTATTTTCAAAACTATTCATCCAATACACCGCTGTCCAAAGTCAACATCAAAGATGTGATCAAGGAAGGGCAAGAGTTGATTGTGCAAGTTGAAAAAGATGAACGCAGCAACAAAGGGGCTGCGTTGACCACTTTTATTAGTCTAGCAGGCCGCTTCTTAGTGCTGATGCCTAACAATCCAAAAGGCGGCGGCATTTCACGCCGCGTAGAAGGCCAGCAACGCACCGATTTGCGCCGCGCACTAGACACGCTAGATATCCCTGCTCAGCACGCCATTATCGCGCGCACGGCTGCACTTAGTCGTACAGAAGACGAGCTAAAATGGGATTTTGATTTCTTGTTGCAACTCTGGGAAGCCATTGAAGATGCTGCTAAAGGTTGCAAAGCCCCTGCATTGATCTATCAAGAAAGCAATTTGATTGTACGCGCTATTCGTGACTATCTAAATGCTGGCGTACAAGAAGTCGTAATTGATGAGAAAGAGATTTATGAACGCGCCCATCGCTTTGTACAGCAAGTGATGCCACAAAACCTCAAGAAAATCAAACTATACGAAGACCCCACTCCACTGTATTCGCGCTATCAAATCGAAAGCCAAATTGCCTCGGCCTTCTCGCGTGATGTACAACTGCCTTCAGGCGGGTCGATCGTAATTGATCACACCGAGGCTTTGATTTCGGTGGATGTCAACTCTGCACGTGCCACCAAAGGCGGCGACATTGAAGAAACTGCGCTGCAAACCAACCTTGAGGCAGTTGAAGAAATTGCTCGTCAACTTCGCATTCGTGATATTGGTGGCTTGGTAGTACTGGATTTGATCGATATGAGTTCAAATCAGAGTCAGCGAAAAGTAGAAGCCCGACTGAAAGACTCACTGAGCCACGACCGTGCACGGGTGCAAGTGGGCCGAATTTCACGATTTGGCTTGCTGGAGATGTCACGCCAACGTATTCGTGCCTCCATCGATGACGCCAACTACCACAGCTGCCCGCGTTGTGATGGTACTGGCCATATTCGCAGCATTGTATCGAATTCACTTAACTTGCTACGTTTAATTGAAGAAGAAGCCTTAAAAGAAAATACTGAATCATTACAGGTGTTTTTACCTGTGGATAGCGCCGCTTATCTTTTAAATGAAAAGCGCCGCGAACTATCGCAACTGGAATCACGTTTGGCCACAAGAGTAACCGTCATTCCTTCAACTGAGTTGCAAAGTCCACATTTTCAGATTAAACGCCTACGCAGTAGTGAGATCGATGAAATGGGTGCTGGGCAGGCAAGCCATCACTTAAAGCCGGAAATTGAAAAAGAAGATCTATTCAAAAAGATCACGGCCAAGCCTGCCAAAATTGAAAAGCCGATGATTGGCTTTGAACAAATGACACCTTCCACACCGCCGCCTAGCCCTGGCCAAGGCGGTGGGAAGTCCCCAATGAAAAAGCGTGACGCGGGTTTATTTAGCCGCTTATGGGGCACTTTGACGGGCAACAAGGCCGATCAAGAAAACGTGATTGAAGACATTCAAGAACCGCCTGCGGCTAAAAAAGAACGCGACAATCGCGGTGGGCGCGGACGAGGCAATCAAAATCGCGGAGGCAAAAACAATCGTAACAGCAATCGACGCGGCGGCAATCGCAACAAAAAGCAAAATGAACGTAGTGACGAGCAGTCAAACAATGATGCTAAGAGCGAAGATGGCAACAATAATCGTGGCCGACGCTCCCGCGGTGGACGCGGGCGTAGTCGTGGACGTGGCGGCAAAGGTAATCAGCAGAATAATCAATCTAGTAACCAGCAAGGCAATAACAGCTCTACTAATAAAAGCCCAGTTGATCAAGACAACATTGGAAATGTTGCTCCAAACGACGGTAACCAAAAAAGTGCGCTAAAGCAAAATCGTCGCCGTAATGAAAGCAAGCCTACAGCCGACAAACCGCGTCGTAATAGCCGTTCGCGCACTAGCAAGCCCAAGGCACAAAACGAGGCTAATGGCAATATAGATGGCAATGTTAAAGCAAGCCCATCAACACAAAAGGATTTAGTGGATGACAATATTGGCAACACCATTGAGTCTGCGCTTAAGCCTAAAACCAGAAGCAGAGCTAAGCCTGCGGCGAAGTCGGCAGACAAACCAACAAGCAGCCGTAGCCGTACTAATAAGCCTGCAAGCAAAGACGCAAAAGCGGAGAGTAAGCCGGTCAAACCAAGGGCACCACGCAAAAAGGTAACGAGCAAAACGGCTGACAGCAAAAAGTCAGCAACGAACGCTGATGACGCACCAAAAGCGAAGCGCGCGCCGAGAAAAGCACCGGCCAAAAAGAAGGCTGAAGCCAAGACCGATGAGCCTAGCGGTAGCGCATAAAAAGCACTTAAGCTTAGAGCTAAAAAGCCCTCTTTACAGAGGGCTTTTTAGTGTCTAGCAGTATTCAATTGTTGAAGCTGATAAAGCCTAACTACAGATAAAATTGCCTACCTAAAACATAAGGTTAAGCATAGCAATCATCACCACTAAAAAAATCAGCGTCATCAACGTGCCGGCTTTAATAAAGTGAGGCACTTTATAGCCGCCAGGGCCCATGATAAGTGCATTAACTTGATGAGTGGGGATGATAAATGAATTAGACGTTGCCAGCGCTACAGTTAGCGCAAACACCGCCGGGTCGGCTCCCACACCTAAAGCGATATTCACTGCTAACGGAACCAGCAACACAGTTGCCCCTACATTAGACATTACCAAAGTGAAAAATGTAGCTAACAAAGCAATCGCCAGTTGGATTACCCACACTGGAGCCCTGCCCATCAGTTGTAAAGTTTGGTCTGCAATCCATTTGGCAGTGCCGGTCTGTTCAACTGCAAGGCCCAATGGAATCAAACTGGCAAGCAGGAACACCGTTTTCCAAGAAACAGCTTCATAGGCTTCGTCCATACGCAGCACACCAGATAACACCATACCCACCGCACCAGTTAGCAAAGCAATCGATAATCGCACATCAGTAAATAACACTAAGCCAAGTGCCACTGCAAAAAACAACGCCGCCCAACCCACTTTATTTGGACGTAGATCCTCACGTGGATACTCGGACGTCACCACCACAAAATTGCGGTCTTTTTCTAAACGCGCCAAAGCCTCCCAAGCGGTGTGCACCACTAAAGTGTCGCCGGCATGCAAAGGGATACTACGAATATCTCCACCCTCACGGTATGTTTCACCGTCCCGATGTAAGCCAATCATAGCAATACCATAAGTTTTACGCATCCATACATCGCGCGCCGATTGGTTCACTAACTGCGAACCTGGCGGGATCACTACCTCGGCAATGCCGGATTTACTGGGTGACAACGTTTCAGAAAAACTGCGCAGTTGGGGTCGCATTTGTAATTGGTTTTTATCTACAAAATTAGCCAAATCCGCAGGGTCGGCCACCACACCAATCACCATGCCTTCAGTGATTTCAGTGTCCCGATCTAACGCCCCTGCCCCAATACGCACCCCCTGCCCCAAGCGTTTATTAGCAATGATGCGCACTTTATAGGCTGTTTCGCAGTCGTCCAAGTGCTTGCCAATTAATGGGCTGCCTTGTTTAACCACCACCTCTTTTACTTCAAAGTCCACACCATATACATCGTGAAAATAACGCAAAGACGACGTCGCTGAAGTTTGCGCTGATTGCACCACATTGGGCAGCACAAAACGCCCTGCCACCACGAAATAAGCCACCCCTGCTACCACCAAAGCTAAGCCAATCGGTGTGGTAGAAAACAGCGACCACATCTGCATCTGGTCTTGCGCAGGCAAATTTGTGTTTGATGCAGCAATCAAATCATTGAGCAATATCAGCGGCGACGAACCCACCAGAGTCATGGTGCCGCCTAAGATAGCGCAAAAGCCCATCGGCATCAGCAAACGTGACATCGGTAAGCCGCTACGAGCAGAGATACGCGACACCACAGGAATGAATAAGGCGGCCGCACCTACGTTTTGCATGAAGGATGAAATCACCGCCACCGTACTGGAAATAATGGGAATGATGCGTTTTTCAGAACTGCCGCCTATATCGAGAATAAAACCTGCGACCTTACTCATTAAGCCTGTGCGGTCCAACCCTGCCCCAATAATCATCACTGCAATGATAGAAATCACTGCATTACTGGAAAAGCCATCAAACAAATGTTGCGGATCCATCAATCCTTGCTCCAGCCCCATGAAAGGCGCGAGCAAGCTGCTTAGACCTAGCACCACCATAATACTGACCGCCGCGACGTCTACCTCCACCACTTCAAAGGCAAACAAATAAATGGTCAGCAGCAAGATGCCCGTCATCCAAGCAATTTCGATGGTGGGCTGCTCATAAGCAGCCAACATGCCCAACATAATAAAAATGGCCAGCGCAGCAAAGCGCTTTTTGATTAGCAGCGACAGTTTTATTTTTGGTAGATGCGGCATGACAATTACATATAGGCAGACAAATATGCTGCCAAAGTTAGTTTTATCAGCTTAATAGTCTTTAAGTCACTTCAAAATGCACACAAACCTGCATGCACGTCACTGGCATTTCACACACCATCAAGCAGATGGGTTATCGGCAAGGTACAACCAAGTTTCAACCACCGTGTCAGGATTGAGCGATACGCTGTCAATCCCTTGCTCCATCAACCACTGAGCAAAGTCCGGATAGTCTGATGGTCCTTGACCGCAAATCCCAATGTACTTACCTTGCTTACGGCACGCTTGAATCGCCATACTAATAAGGGCTTTTACTGCTGGGTCACGCTCATTGAACAAGTGCGCAATAATGGCCGAGTCTCGGTCCAAACCTAAGCTTAGTTGAGTTAAATCGTTCGAACCAATCGACATCCCGTCAAAATACTCCAAGAACTCTTCCGCCAGCACCGCGTTCGAAGGCACTTCACACATCATAATTAATTTTAAGTCGTTCTCACCGCGCTTAAGACCATTGTCTTCCAACAACTGCGTGACTTGCTGTGCTTCTTCCAAGGTGCGCACAAACGGCACCATTACTTGAATATTTGTTAGTCCCATTTCATCGCGCACTATTTTCATCGCGCGGCACTCCAACTCAAAACAGCTGCGAAAATCATCTGATAAGTAGCGCGACGCGCCGCGAAAACCGATCATTGGGTTTTCTTCGTCAGGCTCGAATAAATCACCGCCAACCATATTGGCATATTCATTCGATTTGAAATCTGACAGCCGCACAATCACAGGCGACGGCGCAAAGGCTGAACCCAAAGAGCTGATGCCTTCCACTAGCTTACTGACATAAAAGTCGACTGGATCTTTGTAGCCCGCTATTGACTGATCAATAATCAGCTTCACCTCATCCGGCATATGCTCATAACCGAGCAAGGCTTTAGGGTGAATACCAATGGCGTTATTGATAATAAACTCCAGCCGCGCTAAGCCCACACCTGCATTGGGCAACTTAGCAAATGAAAAAGCGCGCTCAGGATTGCCCACGTTCATCATGATTTTAAAAGGCAAATCAGGCAAACCATCTAACTGCACAGTCTTAAGCTCGAAGTCCAGCAAGCCATCGTAAATATTACCTGTGTCGCCCTCCGCGCAAGATACCGTGACCTGCGCGCCATCCTCAATAGTCTCAGTGGCATTGCCGCAACCCACCACTGCCGGCACGCCTAACTCGCGCGCAATGATTGCTGCATGGCAAGTACGTCCACCACGGTTGGTCACAATTGCCGAGGCACGTTTCATTACGGGTTCCCAATCAGGGTCGGTCATGTCGGTTACTAGCACATCACCAGCTTGCACTTTATCTAAGTCGGCAATGGTTGGCACCAAGCGTACTGTACCTGCACCAATGCGCTGACCGATGCTGCGGCCAGTGGCAAGAAGTGGGCCTTGTTCATTAAGCTGGTAGCGCTCCAGCACTTGCTTATTCGCACGGCTTTCCACCGTTTCAGGGCGTGCTTGCAAAATCAGTAGTTCGCCCGTAATGCCATCTTTGCCCCACTCGATGTCCATGGGCCGACCGTAATGCTGCTCGATGGTCACTGCCATGTTTGCAAGTTCGGTTACTTCATCATCCGACACCGAAAATTTCATTTGGTCCGCCGGGTCCACGTCCACCGTAGCCACAGTTTTATCGTGCGCTTCTTGGTCGCTATAAATCATTTTAATCAGCTTAGAACCGCGGTTGCGACGTAAAATAGCTGGTTTGCTATCCGCCAAAGCAGGCTTATAAACATAAAACTCATCGGGGTTCACCGAGCCTTGCACCACGCATTCACCTAAGCCCCAAGATGAGGTAACAAATACAGAGTCTTGGAAGCCTGATTCAGTGTCGATGGTAAACATCACACCACTGGCGCCACAATCGGAGCGCACCATACGCTGCACACCTGCCGACAAAGCCACATCAGCATGGTCAAAACCTTGGTGTACGCGGTAAGAAATCGCACGATCATTAAATAAAGATGCGAACACTTCCTTGGTGGCCGCCAACACATGGTCAATGCCTTTAACGTTCAAGAAGGTTTCTTGCTGACCCGCAAACGAAGCCTCAGGTAAATCTTCCGCAGTGGCAGATGAACGCACTGCCACTTCGCCCTTTTCATCAGGGTTGAGAGTTTGGTAGGCGGTTTTTATTTGTTCATCTAACTCCTGCGGCAAAGGGGCGCTTAGCACCATTTCACGAATTTGTTTACCCGCAGCCGCCAAAGCAGTAACGTCCTCCACATCCAATTCATCCAACATGGCATTAATGCGCTTGTCTAAGTTTTCGTGTGCCAAGAATACGCGATAAGCATCAGCGGTGGTGGCAAAACCATTTGGTATTTTGATGCCCATTGATGATAAATTAGAGATCATCTCGCCAAGAGAGGCATTTTTGCCGCCCACCAGCGGGACATCGTCCATCCCTAAATCTGAAAACCAACGGATTAAATTGCTCACTTTATTTGCCTCAGCTTAAGAAAATATTGCCATTACATAGCACCAACAGATCAATGTCATCAAATCCACACGCCCGCCAAGTTTACATCATATCCGACCGCACTGGGGTCACTGCTGGCACAATGAGCCATACCTTATTGTCGCAATTTCCGGACATTGATTTTGTGCGACACACCATCCCATTTGTGGACGCGGATGATAAAGTGAAAGCTTGTATAAAACAAATCAATATAGCTTATGAGACAAGCGAACTTCGCCCCTTGGTATTTGTGTCATTTACCGACACTAATTTCACTAAAGAACTGAGCCAATCCGAAGGCTTGGTGCTAGATTTATTTGACCCATTTATCGAGCCGATGGAAAAATTGCTTAAGTCCGATTCATCGCACGTCATGGGGCAGGCGCACGGGCCATCCGAGAGCAATGATTACATGAATCGCATTGATGCTATCAATTATTCCATGCGATCTGACGACGGCCTACGCATGGAGGGCTACGAGAATGCTGATTTAATTTTAGTGGGCGTGTCACGTGCAGGAAAAACACCCACCAGCCTATATATGGCGCTGCATTATGGCCTACGAGTCGCCAACTACCCCATTGCTGATGATGACTTTGAAAAAGGCAGTTTACCCGACCCCATTCTAGATGCACGGCAAAAAGTATTTGGCTTGATGATTGATCCCATGCAGCTGCATCAAATTCGGCAAAAGCGACGTCCAAATAGCCAATACGCGCAATTAAGCCAATGCCAAAGTGAAGCTCGTCAAGCGCAAAACTTTTTCAAAAAGTACCGTTTCCCTTGTGCTGACTCCACCGCAATGTCTATTGAAGAGATGGCG
>CALIFM010000231.1 GCA_938021685.1 uncultured Gammaproteobacteria bacterium
CGCCGGATTGCAAATCCGTTTATTCGTGTTCAACTCACGATAGAGCCTCCAATTAAGGTATCAGTATGACCGACAGAGAAGTATTCGAGAAAATGATGTCATGGATGGGCATGAGCGTTGACGAGAATGCGACCATGGAAAATGGAAATCAAATCGTTTGCTATAAGGATGATTACGCAGAAATGCCGATACCCAATAGCCCAATGAGCAAGCTCGGATATGATGAGTTTCACGCAGGCGCTGAATTCGATGGTTCTGGCCGGATGATACGTGGTTATATCGACTCACACGTTGCACTAACGTCTCGTAATTACGACACCATTACCGACGATATGAACAAGGCAAGGCCAGCCAATGAACAGACGTAACTTCCTAAAATCAACCACAGCAGGCGGGATTATTCTTGCAGCGCCTAGCTTTGTATCGGCTTCGGGTATTTTTCGGGGGTCAGTGGATGCTGGGCTGGTGGTTAACTATTGCTCGCATAATAAAATGCTTGACCTGTATCAGATTGGGCTCAGATACGGCGGTGCAATATTGACTGATACGGACGGTAGGCTCACCTTGAAAATCGCTCAAAGCTATACCGAATACGTTGCTCAGTACGATATAGGAAGCACATATTTCTCGCTTGTAAATGAAGATCAGTCCAGATCACTATTAAAAATGAAAGCCAGCAATCAGCGAAATCAAGAAAGACTGATCCTTCAATATATGTCAGAACACGGAATAATCACTGCCAAATCCTAACCGACTGAATTTCCATAGTCTGCGGGAACTGTGACAATGGTGGCTGCTGTGAAGGTGGATTGCCAAATGGGAACGTACCCCCAACGGCATAGTTCACAATCGGATACATAAGCTGGTCGGGTATCAATTGTGGATCGGTAATACATTGCCGAACCACACCATCAACAATCCATTCCAGTCGATCAGGTTGCCAATTAATCCCAAACGTATGATAGTTCTGGCAATAGTCCCCAGCGGTATCAGGTAACAGTCCAATCGGCTGACCATTACAGCCCGTGGTTAAGTTGCCATTGGTGATAATCGAGCCTGTATTAGCATCGGTCTCACGAAACCCGCCACTATCAATTGTCCATAACCGGTAGTTGCTCGCATCGTTTCTATCGCCTGTGAAGTAATGTAAGGCGTGTTTAATAGCATTAGATCCAGATGAGGGGCCATTAACGCCATCGCCATAGACCCATTCAAAGTCTATTTCTGGGTTAAATTTATCGTGACCCGTTCCCCCAGGTTCTGCGGCAATTTTCTGATCGGCGTTATCGTAATAGAACCGATTTAATAGCCAAACCGCTGGCCAAGACCCAAGACCGGCACAAGGGACACGAACGCACCATTCAATATACCCGTATCGAAACGCGTGCATTGGGGCGCAGATTTTGCCAGAGCTTAACGTTAGATTCCGCTCAATGTTCTGCAATTCAGGCGGTAACGGGCTTGCAGTGATATTCAACGCACCATCAGAACCGGTCGAAAATGGTGAGGGTAAATTATCAAACGGCGGATCATTGCCATTTTGAGTATCAACATAAAGCTGATTCTCTTTGTTGATCGTGACTTCATCTGTCCACAGTAGCTCTGTACGCCATAGAGCTGGATCGACTCCATTAACGAACTGGTCGTTGAAGATGAGAGAACGGCCTTCTATCAGCTCTGGGGGTGTTGCTATGGAATGGTCTAGCGATTGGCCGCACGTCCAGTTTTGAATGTTCATTGTTTTGATATCCGAGACATTTGGCGACCTTATGCCATGTTTGTCCCAACTTCAATCTGACTTTCATTCGCGCACCTCGACAAAAAGGGGCTTTGGGACACCACTAGACAATCATCGTAGATTCCTTAGTAGTTAAAGCCACCTGATCGCAACATCCAATCACGATGTCTAAATTGTTATTGATCGCCTGCCATTGTCAGAAACGAATTCAAAGTTCCAGTTTGGCCTCGTCAAAGCCACCAACGTGTCCATTACTCTGTTTTAGGCATCATGCCAGCGCCGCCCCTTATAGCGCTCAAGCAATCAAACCGCTAACGATGCGGAAATCGATAACCATTTTGTTGACGTGCAGGCTAGTTATGGGCCCCAATGCTTTCGGTGATAGAAACACTCGCTGGCGTCTTGCAGCGACCGAGAGAAGGGGCAAAGGCAGGACAAGGTTGGCTGGTGACTGCTAAAATCCTTTTTGAGTCGAATCAGTCGTGATGACTTGATGTGACAGTATCTTGTCTTGCCGAGGAATGTTGGTTCTAACAACACTCACGGCTGATTCCGACTCTATTCGATGTTTGTTCCAATATCAACGTCCAATTTCACCGTTAAAACCGGCCCTTGAAATTCAAGTAAAACGCGTGAACAATGACCACATGAGCAAATCAACAGAACGTGTGGGCACCTTTTATCAACGCAAACGCAACGCTGGATTGGTTGCGGTAAACATTGCCAAGATATGGGTGCATCCTGATGACAAGGACGCGGTTAAAGGTTTATTAAACTCAGTTCATAACACGGACGAGATGAAGGCCATTAAAGCTCGTGCTGATAACCAGTACAAACAACGTGACCAAGATGAATCACGAGTTTGAGCCGTTTCTAGATCACGTCATCGCCGTTGAGCGATATGGGTTGGTTGATGATCCCGATGACCCAGGGGGCTTAACTCACACCGGCATCACGATTCCATTCATGCAAAGTGTCGAAGGTTATGAAAATAGAGACATTCGCTCACTAACCCGTGAAGATGTGATCTATATCTACCACTACAAAATCTGGTCACGTCACAGACTGTATGAACTTCCCCAAGCGGTTGCATGGTGCTTAGGCGATGCGATCATCAACCATGGCAAATACTACGGCTCACGCTTATGCCAAAGAGCGTTAAACGTAACCCATGACGGTAAATTCGGACCCAACAGTCGAAAGGCTGCATGGGAGATTGATCAAGTTCAATTTTGGCAAAAGTTCATAGAGGTTCGTACAATGAAGTACATCAACCTTGCCACAAAACGCCCCAAATCCAAGAAGTACGTTAGAGGCTGGATAAACCGCAATACGGCGTTATCAGCCAATCTATTTAGGGCGCTACCCAATGAAACTGTACAAGTCGTTGCACCGATCCAAAGAGCGGCATAGGCACTCTCACCATGTGTCACGTCCGAGAAAGTATGTGCTGCAGAAGGATTTGTTTTATCACCTGAACGGACTGGGCATTGTGGGTTATGAGTACGAAGATAAAGACATCAGGATTCGATCCAACGGGCATATAACGGTTTATTCAGGTTATGAATCCGATGGCAATACACCGAAGTTAAACACCCCCTTTGGTGCTTATGGTGTTCCTGATGGGCCTGTGCAGAAAGATGGATTACCGATCAGTGCAAGAGCTTTTATCATTCACGATGCGTTGTTAGATACCGGCCATCACCACGGTATTGCAATCCAAAAAGTTCATCAAGCCTATGCCTATGAAATACGCAAAACGACGTGGATATTCAAGCGTTTATATGCTTATATGGTTGTTAAATTCGGACCGAGGAAGTACCGTCATGCTTAGAGGTTTACTCGCAGTAATTGGGTGTATTTTCGTTATGGGTTGTGCAAGTGTTCCACAGCAATCGGTTGATAATTCGATACAAGCAAGAGATGAAGCGCCGCTTGTGTTGGATGAAATCATGATGTATTTGCAAGAAACACCTGATCACCAAATAGCGTTAGAAGCAAACATAATTCCCATGGTGGCCTTGTTCGAACAGCTTGAAGGTTTAGAGCCTGATGAGTTTGAGGAATTTATATCGAACCGTCTTGGAGCCTATAAGCAAATCCCCATTAGCTGGAAAGTGGCCAAGGGAATACTCAAGCGTCATTCAGATCTGCATAAGAAACCGTTACCAACTGAACTGGGTCGATGGATATTCGATGTAGAGCTATTGTGGCAAGAGTGGCTGGATGTATTGAACAAGAACAGCGATGACAAAGAGAAATTGGAAGCGTTTACCGCTCATTTGTTGCAATTCACCTTGGCGCGGGTTAGCAGTATATGAGCCATAGCAAGTCGCCTAAAAACCGGCCCGACCTAGAAACAACGTTGCCTAACGTGGATTATGTTCTAACAGCATCAATGATGGAGCCTAAAGACATCAAGCTGAGCGCTGAAACCAACGCCGCCATGTATGAAATGCTTAACCAACGCCAGCCGCCCCCTAGTAAAAAACTGCAGTTATTAATAACCGTATCCAACACCCTATTCAGTGAATGCACTCTATGCGCAGGGCTAAGAGGAATGCTGTACGGCTCAATCATCACCGCTGGCATCTTCTACGCATGCGGCAACGGCATCACAACCGATCAAATTAAGGCAGGCTTAGCGGCTGCATGGGGATTATTTCAATGGCTCTAATGAACGTGGAAGCAACTGGAGTTATCACAAGAGACCCATTGCACCCCAAAGCTAAACAAGCGTTCTGCACCAACATGGATGAATTAAAGTTTACGTTTAACGGTAAAGAGATACCCACCAAGGATGTGATGACAGCCTATATCCGCCTTGGTGTGGTGCAATTACTTAAGCGTGATGATGATGGGCAAGTGATGTTTAAGGACGACTTTAATCCGATCACGACTGAGGAAGTGGGCAAGGTTGAATATCGTGGCCGACCTGAGCGATGTAACTGCAACATGACCAAATTCAAAGTGCCTAAATGGTGGGATGTGGTTCGTGGTGGTGTGAATATATGATTTCGATGACGTCTAATTTTGATTCGTTTGCGGATAAGCTGACCAAACAGTTCAGTAAGGACTTATCGTTTGCGACCTCAAAGGCCCTTGAACGAGCTGTAGAGATTGGCGTCGACGCTGGTGAGAAGCTAGCAGAGCAAGAGCTAACAACCAATGGACTAAGCCAACAAGGCGGGCCCATGATTGGTGGGCTAAGGAAGAAAGGCCTGAAGGCAGGACTTGTTAGAGGCTGGTTCCCAAAGCAAGGTCAAACGCTTATCAACATAAACAAAGGGCCAATAGGCGGCGATAAATTCAAAGAAGCTCGCGTGTTTATCGTAAACAACGATGACCCAGCTAAGACCGGCCGCTCATTCGATATGGTTGATGAGATGTATCCGTTAGTATTTGGTGGCCGTGCATTCGATGAGTCCAATATACCCGGCACCAAAGAGAGGGGAATAATCACGCCGACAACCGCCTTAATGAAAGGTTTGTCAGGCAGAGGCAGACTCAAGGGGCTGAATAAGTTCGGTAACTTGGCTGGACTAAAGCGTGGCTTACCTTCAGTCATTGGCGCGCAAGACAAATCAGGCAGCATGTTTCTTAATGTGCCCATTAACAACACCGACAAGAGAACGGCTCATCTTCCAGCAGGGTTGTATTTTAGAGTCAGAGAAGTATTGAATAGGCCTGGCTCGAACAGAAGCATAGATAAGAAGCTTACAAGGCAGCACAGGGTTCTAACTGATTTAGAAAGACGCGGCGGCAAAAGAGTAAGATCAAACCTAGTTATTCTATTGGCCTACCACACCGAGAGACAATTCAAGGCTCAGTTCCCGTTCAACACTCACGTAAGGGCTGTGATGAGAAGCGCGTTCATTACGAACAATATCCTGCAGCAAGAGATGTTTGATGCATTCGTAAGCTCATTAGCCAAAGGTCGCTATGGCACTCGACGCTTCAGCTGATACCAATCTGGATGTGATGATTAAGTTTGATGCGTTACACAGCCTGAAACAGCGTCACCTACTGAGCACAGAGATAGTGAGATTGTATGAACAGTTCTTGTCAGATAGAAACTTAAACGCTGAGTTCAAGGAGTACATGCAAGACAATATCGATCCAATGAATCTGGATGTGGATATGTTGGATGGTTGGAATTCATCGCAGGGCCATAGCTGAATCACAAGCCATGAGTGTGATCGCCCGATTAACCATGGCAATAGGCGGCATGGGCTTACTATTCTCTCCCAAGCTGAGCCTATCCGGTTGATGTGGCCCTGTTAGCGCGGGGTCGATCGGTTAAATACACGAGGAATAAGATGAACTTACAGAACATCATGATGCATGAGATGGGTGAAGATGGGGTCACAGCGCCAAGGGTTGGTGGTGATTTATAAGGCATCAAACCTACGGCCTAGCAGGGCTGCCAACAGCGTCAATATAGTGCCGATTTCATGATAATACTAGATGTGCACTTTTCTGCTTGTGCCTGCAATTCACAAGCGGGTCCTTCCAGAGACACCTAGATCAAGCGGGGAATATCGGA
>CALIFM010000232.1 GCA_938021685.1 uncultured Gammaproteobacteria bacterium
CGCAAACTGATTTAGGCAAAGCGCGATTGACTAAAGGGCAGTTTGCTTATCACTACGATATTAGTATTGTTGGCATAAAAAACGAAGGCCTTCCCAAAAAGGGGCTCGGCACCTTTGGCGATACTGGAACAGTAGCCTCGCAGGCAAAAATCAATGCTTCAGAAGCAGCTGACAGAGAATTAATTCGCCGTCAGTTTTGCGATACTTTTCCTAGTCGTAATTTGTGTGCTACCTTACCTAAAGACAATACTGATTTTGACAGCCGCTTTGTGTATATCTTTATCATGGCAGCAGCGCAAAACTCATTCGACATTTTTAGCTGGCAATCATTTGTAGCACTAAATTGGCCGCAGGGAGACGACGGTAAAGCAGCAACGGCCATACCTATTGGTGAGGCGCCTAGTTTGGCCCGCACTTGGATGAATTACCCTACAGCAAGTGAAGTGTTTGATATCAAACCGCAAAGCAGCATCTGCAAAGGCTTGCCAGACAGCGACGAACCTTATTTAGAAACCGACCAATTCAAGCAGTCGAATGGATTGCCGTTAATCGATAATAATAGTAATTTTGTAGTGTATGATACTCGAATCAACCCAGTTTTAGCGCAATATATTACGGACAACAACCTAACCACAATCGCTGGTCAGCGGGCCTTTTTAGGGGAAGGCAAAGAAATTAATTTCCCGATGGGCCATTATGATGATCCCAAGACCAAACGCGGCGGATCGCTTGGCTCTATGGCTATTAAAACCGCATGGAAGATCGTCGATGAAGCGGCGGGTGATGATGCAGACCGTTATCTTACAGTCAATGGACGTATTCCCGTGACGGCTAAACACAGCAGTAATGGCGAAGATTTTTGCCTGCAAGTCAAGCTTGCAATGGTTGGCATGCACATCATGACACGGACTGAAAGTGGCAACGGCGATGCTTGGATTTGGACTAGCTTTGAGCATGCAGACAATGCACCTATTGCCGTCAATTCGCGCAAGCCTCAAGATGTTTTAAGTGACGACTTGTTTGGTGGCAACTGTGAGGGGCCATCAACACACGAACAACAGTATGCCTTTTATGATGCAAACAAGAACGCAGGAAACACCAGCAGTGATGCAACAAACGCTGACATCACTAATATGTTACGCGCACAAGACTGGCGCTGGTCACCCACGATGCCAATAGCGCGTGACGCCAAAGGTGATGCGGCTATAGGCGCACAAGTGGTCCGCTGTTGGCAGGTGTTTTCTGGCACACGGGTGGTCAATGAACTATGGCAAGAAAAGCTGCAGGGCACGGTATGGGCGAATTACGAGTCAATTTCGGCTCAGTGGAAGGGAGCGAATCGCGGCGGCTTTGTCCCAGAAGGCGAAGTGCCTCGCTTTTTGGTGAACTCAACACTAGAAACTTACGATCAATACGGAAAAACCAGCTCTTGCCTTAGTTGCCATGCAGCTGGTAAAACGATGGCAGGGCAAGAATCTGCCTTTAGTTTTTTACTCAGTCTACCTACTCGAATGGCGAACCGTTGAAGCAGGTAATCTAAATCGAGAAATCAGATTCAATTCGCAATTCGCCGAATTAGCATAAAGGTAGATCTAGTGAATTTAGGAACTACTAGATCAACTCTAATGCTCTTCTAGTTTGTGGCTTTGACCATTTCTATCTTCACATAAGCCCTGTTATCAGCACTGAAAGCGCTTTTTAACATCAGCGAACAGCTTAGTATACTTGCATCACTCCCTTCCAACTACTCGTATAACTAGGCGATAGTTCAGCCTGTTTCATTCGCCACTCGTTCTGCTTGCCAAAGGTGTTAGCACTTCCAATATTAGCTCATACACTAGATATAAAAAAACCGCCCTGAGGCGGCGTTTTTATTGGGTTTCGTGAACTTTGTTGGACGTTCTCGAATGTTGAAATGGTGGAGGTGGCGGGGATCGAACCCGCGTCCGTTAGCCCTACACGCATCGGCGACTACATGCTTAGTCTAGCGTTAAGTTAACCCCTGCAACGCCGTTAGACTAGCGCGGCAGTGGCGAGCCTGCTTAAGTTTAACCCCTTTGGCACAGACAACCTTGTGGGCGATTTCATCTAGGATGACCACCTGATGCCAAGCCGATGAACGAGCCGGGCGGGTGGACTAGCTCGCAATTAAGCAGCTAATGCGTAGTTATCGTCGTTTGCAACTATAACATTGTACAGATGGATTAACGAGGTACTCTGCTCCTCGACATGCTCCGATGGCTTCGCGACCAGCGTCAAAACCAGTCACCCCCATAATAAGCTAATTATGGAGCCTGCCTAAAAAATTGCAAGGTATTTGTTTAATCGGTGTAAGTTGGTTAACGTAAGATTAGTTCTAGTTTTATCTTGTTTGATAAAGCCCTAATTCATAGCAATAATTAGATGCGCGTACTCATTACGACTGCGATCTATTTTATGCTTTAATACGCGAATACCCTGATACTAAAAAATACTGATGAGCAGCACTCCACAACGCGGTTTTCCTGAGCAGGAATTTGCAACTCGCACAGCCAATGCGCAGCGCATGATGGCAACGGCTAAGTTGGATGCTTTATTATTTACTACAGAACCCAATGTGCGGTACTTTAGTGGTTTTTTCAGTCAGTTTTGGCATAGCCCTACGCGGCCTTGGTACTTGATTGTGCCAGCAGCTGGTAAGCCGGTTGCAGTGATTCCTGGTATTGGTGAAGTTGGAATGCACAGTACATGGTTGGAGGACGTGCGTACCTGGCCTGCGCCACAGCCCGAAGATGATGGTTTGTCGTTGCTGACTGAAGCCTTAAGAGAGCAGTTAGGCAAGCATAAGCGTATTGGTATGACACTTGGGCACCATAGTCAACTTCGAATGCCAGCAGCACATTTCGCGCAATTACAATATGATTTGCCGCAAGCTGAAATAGTGGATTGCACTACGCTGATCACCGATTTACGTAATGTCAAATCGGCGCTGGAAGTGGCAAAAATTGAACACGTTTGTCACCTTACATCGGATGCTTTTGGTGCTTTGGCAAACAGTGCCCAAATAGGATCAAGTGAGCGCGCGCTGTGTCGCGGCATGCGGCTAGACTTATTGCAGCGTGGTGCGGACGAAACGCCGTTCATGGTGGCGGCATCAGGCCAAGATGGCTATAGCGATATCATCATGGGACCATCGGACAAAAATTGCGAAGCAGGGGACATTTTAATAATCGACACGGGCACTACTTTTGACGGTTATTTTTGTGACTTTGACCGTAATTTTGCTTTTGGCCATGCCAGCGATGTAGCTAAACGTGCCTATGAAGTTTTGTTCGCTGCCACTGAAGCGGGCTTTGCTGCTGCTCGTCCTGGTGCCAGTTGTGCCGATTTGTTCCACGCTATGCACAAAGTGCTGGCTGATGGCGGTAGTTTGGGCAACAATGTGGGACGCATGGGGCACGGCTTAGGTATGCAACTGACCGAAGGGCCGTCAAATACACCTGATGATCAAACTGTATTAAAACCGGGTATGGTGATGACGCTAGAGCCAGGCATGGAATATGCGGCGGGTAAGCAAATGGTGCATGAAGAAAACATTGTGATCACCGAAGATGGTGCACGATGGCTTAGCAAGCGCGCTGCACCGCAGCTGCCTATTGTTGGCTAAACTCGAAGCCTTAATAATTGGGCATCAGTAACTAAACGAAACTTACAACAAAATAATATGAGCGAAAAAGTATACATCGTAGGGGCCAAACGCACTGCTATTGGTACGTATGGCGGTGGTTTGTCCGGTGTGCATACGCCGCAGTTAGGTGCAATTAGCATTGAAGCGACGTTGCAGCAAGCTGGTCTTGCTCCCGATGCGGTAGATGAAGTAATTGCTGGCAATGTGTTGAGTGCTGGTTTAGGCATGGGGCCTGCTCGGCAAGCGGCAATGGCCGCTGGTGTGCCTGAAAGTGTGCCGGCGTATACCTTAAACATGATTTGTGGCAGTGGCATGAAAGCCATCATGGAAGGGTGCAGCCATATTCGCAGCCATGACGCTGATGTGGTGGCCGCTTGTGGCTTTGAAAATATGTCTAGTGCGCCATTTTTAATGCCCGGCGCTGCGCGCTTTGGCCTGCGAATGGGGGACCAAAGCTTGGTGGATGTGATGATTAAAGACGGCTTGACTGATGTGTTTAATCAATACCATATGGGCATTACGGCTGAAAACGTGGCCGAGCGCTATAGCATCAGCCGTGAAGCGCAAGATGCGTTTGCTTTGGCTAGCCAGCAAAAAGCAGTGGCAGCGCAGGCAGCGGACAAGTTTATTGATGAAATTATCTCAGTGGAAACCACTGTGCGACGAAAAACGCAAATGGTGGAAGCTGATGAATATCCACGTACAGATGCAAGCCTTGAAAGTTTATCCGGTCTGCGTGCGGCTTTCAAAAAAGACGGTACGGTAACAGCGGGCAATGCATCTGGATTGAATGATGGGGGCGCCGCGGTGCTGCTTGTTTCGCAAAAAGCGGTGGAGCAGCACGATTTAACCCCTTTGGCTGAAGTAGTGGCGACTGGCCAAGCAGGCGTGTCGCCAGAGATCATGGGTATTGGGCCAGCACCAGCTATTACGAACGCGCTTAACAAGGCGGGTTTAAGCTTAAAGCAAATGCAAGCAATTGAGTTGAATGAAGCTTTTGCTGCACAGTCGTTGGCTGTGATTCAATTGTTAGCAAAAGAGCATGGCGATAGCGAGCAAGCGATTAGCGAGCGCACTAATGTAAATGGCGGTGCTATTGCCCTTGGGCACCCGATTGGTGCCTCAGGCGCGCGCATTGTGGTGAGTTTGCTGCACCAGATGTTGCGCGAGAAGCTCGAATACGGCTTGGCGTCTTTATGTATTGGTGGCGGCATGGGCACAGCATTGGTGCTTAAAGCTGTATAAGGTGCAGCATGGATAACACCGTCTTATGGCAGCCGAGTAAGGCGCAAATTGAACGAAGCCTGATCAGCAAGTTTATGCAGCAAGTGGGTGATCATGAATCGGTGAGTGTGCCGCTAACTGATTATGCAGCGCTTTATCAGTGGTCAATTGGGCACAAAGAGCATTTTTGGTCAGCGCTATGGGATTTTGCTGAGGTACAAGGTGAAAAAGGTGAGCAAGTGCTGCTGAATGGCGATGATATCGAGCAGGCTCAGTGGTTCCCAGATGCGCAATTAAACTTTGCACAAAACTGCTTGAGCCGCCGTGATGATGCGGTGGCGATATACTTTCGTGCCGAGAATAAATGCAATTATACGCTGACCTATGCTGAGTTGTATCAACAGGTGGCGACTATCGCGGCATGGCTGCAAAGTGTGGGCGTAAAAAAGGGTGACCGTGTAGCGGCGTATATGCCCAACATCCCTGAAACTGTGGTGGCCATGTTGGCAGCAACCAGCCTGGGTGCGGTATGGACATCTACTTCCCCTGATTTTGGCGCGCAAAGCGTGATTGAGCGTTTTGGCCAAACCCAACCAAAGGTACTATTTTGTGTGGATGGGTATTTTTATAACGGTAAAACTTTGAGCATGGCCGATAAAAACGCGCAGGTGCTGGCGGCTATCAAAAGTGTGGAGCATATGGTGACTGTGCCGTTTGTAAGTCTTGCTGCTGATACTGATACAGCGTTTAGTAAAGGCTCAGCGCTGGATAAACATGATTGGCTGAAGTTACTAAGTGAGCAGCCTAAGCGTGAGGTGAGCTTTACGCCTTGCGGTTTTAATGATCCGTTATATGTATTGTATTCGTCTGGCACAACAGGTCAGCCTAAGTGCATCACTCATAAAGTGGGCGGAGTATTGTTGCAGCATCTTAAAGAGCATCAGCTGCATAGTGATGTACGCCCCGATGACAAAGTATTTTACTTCACCACTTGTGGTTGGATGATGTGGAATTGGTTGGTGACAGCACTGGCATCTAAGGCCAGTATCGTGTTGTACGACGGCTCGCCGTTTTACCCCAATGGCAACATATTGTGGGATTATGCTGATGAGGTAGGCATTACTTTATTTGGCACTTCGGCTAAGTACATTGATGCGCTGAAAAAGCGCACATTTAATTTAAAACAAAGCCATAGTTTAAGTACGTTGCGCACGATTTGTTCAACGGGCTCTGTGTTGGCCCCTGAAAGTTTTGATTATGTCTATGAAAGCATAAAGCAGGACGTATGCTTGTCATCCATTTCAGGTGGCACCGATATTGTGTCATGTTTCGTGCTGGGGTGCCCCATTTTGCCTGTGCAACGTGGTGCTAGCCAATGCCGTGGTTTAGGGTTGGCAGTGGAAGTTTTCGATGATGATGGTATGGCAGTGATAGGGCAAAAGGGTGAATTGGTTTGCACCCAAACCTTTCCCAGCCAGCCCTGTTATTTCTGGGGGGACGATACGGGCGAAAAATACCATGATGCTTATTTTTCGACGTACCCTAATATATGGCACCATGGTGATTATGTGCTGTTAAATGAACAAGGAGGCGTAGTGATTTATGGCCGCTCTGATGCGACTTTAAACCCGGGTGGGGTACGTATCGGCACCGCTGAGATTTACCGTCATGTCGAGGCGCTTGAAGAGGTGACCGAAAGCATTGTTATTGGACAAGAGTGGGATAACGATGTGCGCGTAGTGTTGTTTGTTGTGCTGCAAGAGGGGTTGGAGTTAGATCGGCCGCTGATTGATAAAATTCGCCGTACTGTGATTAGTAAATGCACGCCGCGCCATCGTCCTGCTAAAGTTGTACAGGTGACGGATATACCGCGAACTAAGTCAGGAAAGATTGTGGAACTTGCGGTGCGTGAAGTGGTGCATGGACGGCCTGTTAAAAATACCCATGCTTTGCTTAATCCTGAAGCATTGGCGCTTTATAAAAAATTACCATCATTACAATAGTTCTGACCTGTGGACTTAATAGGGATATTATAAGTATGTGGTAACTATTGCTTATGAAGGTGATCAAGCCAATAAGTAGCTAGGTTATTTATGAAAATTAATACTTGCGTTTGCAAAAAACAAAATGCATTATCAGCTCGAATAAGCTGAACGATAGATTAATGCGTTCTGAGTCAGTGTTTAGGTTTGTTCAAGAGGTCGAGTGCATGAAAAAAAGAATGAAAATGAATAGGATTAAATTACTTGCTGTAAGTATCTTTGCTGTGGCATTAAGTGGATGTGGTGGTGGTGGTAGCAGTTCTGGTGGTGGTCAAGCTGCCGCTGGTAGTTATGCGGCTCAAGTCACGGGTACTGTTTCCTGGGCATCGGGTTCTTTTCCGCTTGAGGGTGGACTTGGTCTAATTATAGATGCAGATGGTAGTATTCGCCATTTTGATGGGGATAAGCTGGTTGGGCAAGGATCTATCAGTGGTAAGCGCCTAAATTGGATTACTAACCTTACTAGCATACCTTTCTTTAATCAGCCTAGTTTGCGCTGTACGGGGCAGTGGAAGTTTTCAGGCACATTAGACGGCTTATTGATTGGCGGTAGCCATTCTAGTGCAAATGCTGTATGTAATGGAGTCATCGTAAATATTGGTGGTACATTCAAAGGACAGAAGAGACAATGAAAAGGACCTAGTTAGGCCTGCATTTAAAGAAAGTAAGCAAAGCCATAGCTGCTGATTAAGTGGTCAATGGCTTTTCACGTAGACTCATGCGATTGACGTACTGCGTATTTTTTTAAGTAGTAAGTGAGGCAAACACATTAGCTAGTCGGTTAGGTAGGGCTTCCACATTGTCGACAATGGTGTAGTGATTCGCACCAAAAATATCTGTAACATAGCGATCGGCTTTTGGGTCTAGAGTAATGCAGTAGGTGTGCATGCCTTGGCTGTGCAGCTCTTCTACTGCTTTTTTGCAGTCAAAGCGTAAATAGTCTGGGTCTTTCTCGTCAATGTCGGAGGGAGCGCCATCGGTGATTAGCAGCACCACTTTTTTGCTTTCGGTGGTTTGCGCTAGGTGTGCTGCGCCGTGCCGCAAGGCTGCGCCCATGCGGGTGGAGTAACTGCCATGCATGCTTGCCATGCGCGCGCGTGCTGATTCGTCATAGCCTTGGTCGAAATCTTTAAAGCGAAAATAACGCACATCATTGCGCCCGTCGGATGAAAAACCATGTATTGCAAAGTTGTCACCAATAGAGTCAATCGCCCACGCCAGCAAGCCCGTGGCTTCACGGGTCAGATCTAAGATACTTTTCGCTTCGCGGTAGCCCGGTTGACCGCGCTTAGTGCCATCAATACGGTCATTGGTGGATTGCGATAAATCCATCATCAGCAGCAAAGCAAAGTCACGTTCATGGTGTTTGATGCGGATGTTGATTTTAGGGTCTGGCATGATGCCGCGGCGGATATCGATCATCGCGCGTATCGCTGCTTCAATGTCGATTTGCTCACCGTCTTCATAACCGCGTTGGCGCACCAAACCTTGCGGTTGCATAGCGTCCACCAAGTGACGCAATCGGGTGGCGACACCTTTATGCTGCGTTAAAATGCCATCCATGATGGATGCATCGCCCGCGGGCACTTCGCGTTCAATGACCGTGGCCCATTTGGGGCGCAGCATTTGCAGCGCATAATCCCATTCGCTGTAATAATGCTCAACGCCGGGTTGTTGACTGCTCAGCTGTGTAGGCTCACTTAGGCCCAATAGTTCATAGGGAATAGCCAACGGCTCGTTATCCGCATCTTCGCCAGCTGCTTCACCCCCACTGTCATCAGGCTGGCCTGTTTGCTCGCTGCTTGAAGCGCCGTCGCGAGTGCGTGACTCTTGACTGTCATGTACATGGTCGGCATCAATAAATTCGCGCTCTTCTGGGGTGTACTCCCATAAATGACGGTTGTCGCTGCGATAAGGCAACGGTATAGTTTCAAGATCGCGTAGCGACAAAATTTGCGTTTGCTCGCGCAGCCAATCAAAAAAGGCAAGGCCTTGCTGCTTAGCGAGATCAACCGATAACTGGCACGAATCATCAAGTGCCTGGTGGTGTTCTGTGGCTAGTTTATTAATAATGCTATGCTCATCAAGCTGAGCCTTGTCTAGTAGGGTATGGCCCATGCGCATACATAAATCGAGCATACTATCAGGAGCAATGTCTGCGTCACCTTTATCGGCGTATTGGCTAAAAAAGGCGCCCCATAAGCGCTGTAAACCTGGAAAGCGTGCAATGGCAATAGCTTCAATTTGGGCATCATAAAACAACGCGATGCAGTGCAGCTGCGCTTGGGTTAAGTCATCGGCTAATATGGTCTGCCCACCGTATACTAAATGGCTGGCGCCGTGTACAGCGCTGGCAAGGTATAGCTGCGGGCCATCAATCTCGCCAAAATTATCCCATGCTTCTGGTAGATTGACAGCGATGCCTTCAACTTTAGGTCTTGCTACGCGGCGGCTTTTCAGTTCGCCGCTGATGGGCCGTAACATGAAAGGGCGATTCCACAAGGCGCGGGTGTAATAATGCAGTTTGCGTTGTTGATCAACAAATAAACTGCCACTGCGCTCTTGGTCGAATAAGGTTTTAGCAGGCTCAGACTCCAAACGAAAATACGCTAGCTGACCATAATAATTGCCGCTATAAGCTTGCGCGCCCCATAGCGCCCAGTGGCGTAAGCCAGTGAGGCCAAGATGCTCCAACAAGTAGTGTAAGTTTTCTAAAAAGGGCTTTAGGCCGCTAGGTGCTTTTTGTGCGATGTCTTGGCACAATTGCAAAAAGCTGGCGAAGGCCTGTGCGGTATTCAGACGCGAAGCGGCCAACGGCAATTTTTGCAGCAACAAACTGACCACACTGCGTGCCGCGGATGATAGGCTTAGGATGCAGGTGCTGATGTCATCGATCACTTGCTCACCTATGGCAGCAGCAAGCTTAGGGCAGGTCTCGGCATAATCTAGCGCAATGTGAATGCGTTTTGGCTCGTGAATGATACCGTCAATTGCGGTGCAAAAACGCGTAAAACCCTCAGGAGTAAGCTGAGTTTGCGCAGCGGCTTTAGCGCGAGCAAGCTGTGCTAATTGCGCTTCGGTGACACCTTTTTGTGGTGGCTTGGCTTCGGCGTTTTGCTGTGCTGAATTATTTGGCATCGTATCTGCACCTGCACTGGAGACTACGTCGGGTGTGGTTACCACTTTATCAGTGCTATGTGCTGAGCGTTTAGTAGATGAAGATTTCGAGCGAGGCATAAAAGTGGAGCGAAATGCGAAGTAATTCCTAGTCTACGTAGGTAGGCAGCTCAAGCGGTCATTTTAGCGACCAGTTTGTTTCAGCAAGCGATGTTTCTCGCGATCCCATTCGGCGCGTTTCAGTGATTCACGCTTATCGTGCTGCTTTTTACCTTTGCCTAGTGCTATTTTGAGCTTTACTTTGCCGCGGCTCCAGTACAGGCTGAGTGCGACAATGGTGTGGCCGTCCACTTTGACGGAGCCAATTAGTTTGTCGATTTCTTTGCGGTTGAGCAATAATTTGCGCTCGCGTACGGGATCGGCGACCATGTGAGTAGAGGCTTGAGTAAGCGGCGAAAAATGCGCGCCGTGTAGGAATAGTTCATTACCGCGTGCCAGCACATAGCTCTCTTTGAGCTGCGCGCGGCCTTCGCGCAGGCTTTTCACCTCCCAGCCTTGCAGCGCCAAGCCAGCGTCAAACTCTTCAACAATGAAGTAGTCATGCGTCGCTTTCTTGTTGCGGGCAATAGTGCTGCTGGGTGCTTTTTTACTTTTTTTGGCCATGATGTTACGTCTGCTAAGCGCGCAGAGTATACTCTGCTTTGTTTGTAAGTTTAATAGCCAAATATAGAAGCTAGGGCTTTAGTGTTTAAGCTTGATTCAGCGTGCAATACCCCCATTCATCTTATATCACGTTTATTTGACACCACCATGTATTCCATCAACCGTTCCGCCCTTGTTCCATACAGCGCAAAGCAAATGTATGATCTAGTGAACGACGTGGATGCCTATCAACTTTTCTTGCCCTGGTGCGGTGACTCAAAGGTGCTAGAGCGCAGAGATGATGAGATTATCGCTTC
>CALIFM010000233.1 GCA_938021685.1 uncultured Gammaproteobacteria bacterium
CAAAAACCTGCGTCTTGTGCCATTTTAATGGCATCTAAGGTTTCGCTCAGCGAACCAATCTGGTTAAACTTAATTAAAATCGAGTTGCCAACGCTTTCATCGATGCCGCGCTGCAAAATATCGGTGTTGGTGACAAACAAATCATCGCCCGTTAGCTGCACGTTTTTGCCCATACGTTTGGTTAACATAGACCAGCCATTCCAATCATCCTCAGCCATACCGTCTTCGATGGTGATGATGGGGTATTGATTGGCCCATTTGCCAAGATAATCTACAAACTGCGCGCTATCGTAGGCTACGCCTTCGGCTTCAAGGTGGTATTTACCATCCTTATAAAACTCGGTGCTGGCTACGTCTAACCCTAACAAAATTTCTTTACCTGCTTCATAACCTGCACGCTCGATCGCCTCCATCAGCAATTTAACGCCTGCTTCGTTTGAGCCAGCATCAGGCGCAAAGCCGCCTTCATCACCCACACTAGTACTTAGGCCGTTCTCAGTGAGTACCGCTTTCAAACTGTGAAACACCTCGGTACCATAGCGCAGCGCTTCGCTAAAATTCGGCGCACCCACCGGCAAAATCATGAATTCTTGAAAATCAATGGCATTGTCAGCGTGTTCACCCCCATTGATGATATTCATTTGTGGCACGGGCATACGCAACTGTTTATTGCCAAACAAATCAGCTAAATGTTGGTACAAAGGCACTTGCTTGGCCGCTGCTGCCGCATGCGCCGCTGCCAACGATACTGCCAACACGGCATTAGCACCTAAGTTTTTCTTAGACTTAGTGCCATCAAGCATAATCATCTTTTCGTCCAGCCCACGTTGATCAGTGGCATCATGCCCCAGTAAACAAGCTTTGATTTCTTTATTCACATGACCACGGGCTTTAAGTACACCTTTACCCATGTAACGCTTAGAATCACCGTCGCGCAACTCCAATGCCTCCAAGCTACCCGTAGAAGCACCAGATGGCACCGCTGCCGTGCCCACCTGTCCAGACTGTAAGGTGACTTCAGCCACCAGCGTTGGGTTGCCTCGTGAATCTAAAATCTCGCGCGCACTAATGTCTGCAATTTTGGTCATGTTGATTTTTCTGTCGTCAAGGAGTTTAAAATGAACCGCGCCGATTATAGCTAAAATGGCTCTATTTCGTCTGAATTAATAGCCAGGTCATTGTCGGTTACACACCCAATAGAAAAGCTCAGCAGCCCGTGCAGCTTTGGGTGTAGAATAAACCAAGACGTTGCCCTAGCAAGGCCCAATTCACGACTGCTTAAACAACCTATGACTCTATTTAGCCGATTTACTCACTGCATTAAATATCGCGCACAGCGTAATACCAAAATAATCCCACCTATCTATTCATTACTAAGCGCCGCCTTACTACTTGCCAGCGCGCCACATAGCGCAACTGCAGTAAGCATTGCACAAGTTGGCTCCGGTACCGACCCTGACAACCCTAATTCGCGTTTAGAACTTGGCTTTGATTTCGTTAACGACGACGACGTAGCAGACGATGAAACTAGTAATCAAGAGGGTGCAAATTTAACCTTACTGCTGCTGAATGCTGCACCACAATCAAAGGTAGTACCACTTAAAACCACTTCGCCCGGCACGGGTTATGATGTCGCTCGCGGTGATGCTGCACTTGAATTTATTTTGAGCCGACCTGATATCAAAGTGATTGATTATGATTATTTGCAACCCGCTTCTTTAGATCTGCTGCGCCAGGCGGTCACCAATGGCAAAGTAATCGTAATGCAAGCCGGTGACTCGGGCCAAAACTCACCTACTAACCAAGCGCGCACCGTGCCACTGCTCAATGGCGGCGGTATCATAGTTGGCGGCGTAGACGGCAATAATCAGATCGATCCACAAAGCAATCGAGCAGGCGACTTACGCCAATACTACCTTGTAGCAGATAACTCAGGGGCAAACGGCCTTAGTAGTGCTAATGCCCGTGCGCGAGTTTCGGCCGCAGCAGCCCAAGTTTTTGAAGAAGCGCCCTATCTAACTGCACAGCAGCTAGTGGATATATTATTAGAAAGCGCCACGGATTTAGGTGCAAGAGGTGTGGATGCTGTTTACGGCCACGGTGCTCTGGATATAGAGCAGGCACTGGGTCCCATGGGTATTGGTAGCATTGACACTGATGGCGGCAGCAACAGTGGCGGTGGCAGCGGTGCCATCGCTGCAATCGCGCTGGCTGGCGCGCTCGGTTATGCTTTGTTTGGCCGCTCGACAACCTTGCAAAAAACCTTGATCATGGATAAATATGGCCGTGGTTACAGCAACGACTTACTCGTTATCGCTCCTTTTAAGGGTGATGAAACGCTGCAAGAATTGCTACAGCCTACACCCTTACCTTCAAACAGCTTAATGCCCAATCGCCAGCATGCTAGCGTCGACGAGCAAGGCCAACTACGCAGCCAAGCTAGCTTGCAACAAATGCCGCAGAAGTTTAACGAATTCAATCTTGCCAGCCATGATGCAACTGATGCCAGTGGCAACGAGCCTGTGCTGCGCTTTTCTTATCTGCATGACAATACACTTGGCAATGGCTTACAAAGCCGTTATTTACTCAACCAACCGCTTAGTCTTAGTATGGGTGTGACAGCGCCACAACCGCAAGTGCAAAACTTCAACTTAGGCAGCACCTTCAGCTCACCCTATCTTGGATTTTCAAGCGAAGGCAGCGCCTTAAAACTAGCCAAAGCAGGTCAACATGGCGTGCAGCAATTTGGTTTTGCGCTAAACGACGAGCAAACGCGCCACGGCGCAGTAAGCCGTAGTGTGGTATATGAAGGTATCTTAGACAACGAGCGCAGCCAATTTGGCCTGCAAGTGGCCTATTTGAATGAAAGAGGCTCAGTGTTTGGCGGGGCATCGAATGGCCCCATGAGTGTACGCGGCGCACAAACCTTATCGCTTACCTTGTCTGGTGCCGTTCAAATTACCGATAAAGTGCAATTGATCGGTCAGTTTTCAGCAGGCAAAACCAAAGTACAAGCAGCGAAAAACTCATTACTAACTGGTTTTTCTAGCTTAAGCAGCCAAGCCAGTGCCATAGGTTTGATGGCGCAATCAATATTTAGCTCAGATGATGCTTTGGCCGTGGTAGTCAATCAGCCATTGCACCTAACCGATGGTCGTGTGGACTTACACACACCCACCCAGCAACAGCGTGACGGCAGTGTATTGTTTGAAGATGAATCACTAAATTTGAATGGCTTAAGCGCACCAATTAACCGCCTGAGTATTCGTTACGACAAAACATTAGGCAATAAAGTACGTTGGTCTAATCAAGTGGTGACTCAGCGCGGTGCTTATCGCAGCGGCCGCGAACAAGATGGCAGTGCACACACCACTGGCTTTTTAAGCAGTTTTAACATCGATTTCTAACCCGTACTGGGTGCTTATTGAAGCGATTCATCGTAGAATCGGCCACCTTTAATGAAATGCATTGTCGCACCAATGTACAGCAAGATCTGTGCTTGCTAGCCAACGTCATACACTGACCCATAAACTTTGCTATGTCTAATCGCTTAATCAGTCTTGCGCTGTTCTTAGTTGCGCTAGTCACTTTGTTGTTTGAGCTAAATTTAGTCAAGCTGTTCGACACGTTATGGTCCTCCAACTTGAGCTATATGGTCATCTCATTGGCGATGTTTGCCTTAGGGTTGGCGGGTATCTTCAACACCCTAAGGCCCATGCACGCCGACGATTTTGGCGGCAAACTGCTGTGTGTGCTTTCGGTGCTGTTTGCCTTAGCCATGCTTGGCACTTTTGCCGTACTAAATGCTTTTCCCTTCAATATTACAGCGCTTAATACCAACCCCAGCGGCAATATCCGTAATGTGTTTATCGCTATTATTTATATCACTGTGCCGTTTTTCTTAAGCGGCTTGATCTTGACTACGCTGTTTTCAAGCTATGCCAAAGACATTCAACGCTTGTATTTTTATGATTTGGTGGGTGCTTCTATAGGCTGCGTTATCATCATTCCACTGGTGCCCTTCGTAGGCCCTGAAGGCTTAATGATTGTCAGTGCAGGTTTAGCCTTAGTAGCAGCCAGTTTGTTTTATCGCGCCAAATGGACGCTGGTCCTAGCATTGGCTGGAGTGCTACTGGCTGCTTTCCCGTTTACTCAAAGCAACTACTTATCGCTGGATTTTCAAGCCAACAAACGCAATATAAAGAACCTGCAAAACCGCACCGAGCTGACTTACTGGGATCCCATTGCTCGCATCGATATTATAGATTATCCAAAGTCCGCCAAACAACCTGCCGACTTCAAATGGATTGCCTACGACGGCGGTACCCAAACCAGTTATTTTTATCAATTCGACGGCGATTTTGCCAAAGTACGCGCCAATGTCGAAAATAACAAAAGTAATTTGCATTTTTGGGGCGACATGGTGCTGGCCTCGCATTTACTCAAAGCCGACACGGACCAAGATGTTCTGGTGATCGGCAGCGCAGGTGGGCAAGAAATCACTGCTGCACTGACTTACGGCGCCAAGTCAGTAGACGCAGTGGAACTAGTTGGCAAAGTAGTAGAGCTGGGCAAAAATGAATATGCCGATTACATTGGTAATATTTTTAATCACCCTAAAGTGAATGTACAAAAGGGCGAGGGGCGCAGCTTTTTGCGCGCCACCGATAAAAAATACGACATCATCCAGATCATGAGCAACCACACCAGCTCAAGCATCGCCTCGGGCAGCACCGCTGCCAACCCCACTTATTTACAGACCAAAGAAGCTTATAAAGAATACCTCGGCCATCTTAAGCCCGATGGCTTGCTGCACATCAACCATCACGTATATAACCGCATGTTAGGCACCGCGGCTTTAGCATGGAACGAGCTAGGCTTGGGTACCTTTTACCCCCATGTAGCAGTATTCATGGTGCCGTCTTCACACGACAACTTGCCCACAGTGTTGATCAAAATGACGCCGTGGACGCAGGCAGAACTCAACAAAGTGGGCGCCTTACTTTACCCAGCACGCTTGTTCGTCAATCCACTAAAGGAAAGCACCATCCCACTGGATCAGCGCTTGCTGCGCGGCGAATTAACTGCGCAAGACTTGGCTGATGCGCCGTACCAAATTCGGCCCACCACCGATGATCATCCCTATTTTAATTTGCTGCGCAAAAGCAGAAATAAAATTAAGGTGGACAAGCCTAATCTACTCGACACATCCACGACCAAACTGCTTAATTCGCAAATTCAAGCAGGCCTACCCATGGATATTGTGCATTTGTATGTGGTGGGCGCAGGCGCCTGCGTGTTTGCCTTGCTGGTGTTTTTATTGCCGCTATTATTCTCCAAAGTCGGCCGCGAAGCATGGCCACAAAAAAGCACAACGCTCACCTATTTCGCTCTACTCGGCTTGGGCTTTATTTTATTTGAGCTGATTTCTATTCAGTTATTTATGCGCTTAATCGGCTATCCCTTATACACTCTGACAACAGTCATCTTCGGTTACCTCATTGGCGCAGGGTTCGGCAGCTTAGCATCTGAAAAGCTCGGCATCACTCCCAAGGTACGCTGGCAATGGCCATTCATCGGCATTTTGCTGTCTGCCGCCATCGTTCTCTTCGCACACCCAGCGGTTATTGACAGCTTCTTACAAACCTCACAAGCCATGCGCATTGCTGTCACGTTGGCAATGATTTTACCGCTCGCCTTTTTCTTAGGCATGGCTTTCCCATTAGGCATTTTGCGCGTCACCGGTACGCCACATGCCAAACAGGCTGTGGCTTGGGCTTGGGGCATCAACGGGGTGTTCACCGTCATCGGTGGTTTTCTAAGTGTGGTGCTATCCATTGCATTCGGCTTTACCATCACCCTCTATGTAGCTATTAGCTGCTATATATTAGCATTTTTGCTGTTTCACAGGCTAAGCAGGCAAGTACATCTCACTTAAATTTAGAAATATATAATATAGTTAAATAAATATTTTTATCTTAAAAAACACCCCATTTAAACAAATAAATCATCCACTCATCGTTGATTTTAACGCGCCTTGAGATTATAATCCGACGCCGCAGTATGCTTGAACAGCATACTAATGCTAAGCTTTCTGAAGCCTAAATTTGTACAAAACAGTCCTAGTCATTATTTAATCCAGCGGTCAAATCTAAGCATGCCAAGCTTTAGCTTTAGGCATATCTATAAGCTTTCGATTTAGCCTCTGCTGCGTGCAATCAAACTTTAGCTTAGAGCAACTGCCAGTCAACTTTATTTTTATTTATCACTTACCTTTATTTAGAAAATTACGATGTCAACAGAAAAAAATGAATTAAACGAAAGCATTCACAGCAGCACTCGTCGCAAGCTTATCAAAAGCGCTGCATGGTCTGCTCCCGTGGTTGCCACGGTTGCACTCCCGCAGCATGCGCAAGCAACTATGATGGACCCAGACACAACTGAAGCTCCTCCAGAAGAAATCCCAACTTGCACGGTTGAATTCCCTACCGGTGGCACAACAACTGACTTCGAAGTGCCAGCGGGCATTACTGAAGTATCTATAGTGCTTGCAGGTGCTGTAGGCGGCCAAGGCGGCGCTAAAGGCACCGAAGCAAATGCACCAGGTGGGAAAGGCGCAATCATCGAAGGCACACTAGCAGTCAACCCAGGTGATATCTTAACCATTGAAACTGGAGCAATGGGCAACCCTGGCTCTGATAATCCTACAGGCTCTGCTACCATGACAGGTGGCTCACTCACAGGTGGCTACGGCGCAGGTGGTCCTGGCGCTGGCGATATTTCAGGCACACTAAGTTCAGCTGCAGGTGGTGGTAGCGGCGGCGGTGGCTCAGGCATCAAACTTAATGGTACCAATGTAGCTGTGGCAGGCGGCGGCGGCGGCGGCGGCGGCGGCAGTTCAGCATCATCAGCTGGTGGCGACTTTGAAACTGCTGGGAGCTCTGGTTCAGATGGTGCTGCACCCGGTGAGCCCGGTGCAGCTGGGCAAGCCGGTGACGGCGGTGCTGGCGGTGCAAATGGCCAGAACGGTGGAGCCATTGGCCAAAGCGGGCCTGGCAACGGTGTTGTAGGTGGTACAGCTACCCCTATTGATAGTAGCCAGCCAGGCTATCCTAACTATACTGTAAATGGCGGCGGCGGCGGCGGCGGCGGCGGCGGTTGGGGTGGCGGCGGTGCAGGCGGCACTGCTTATGGTGACGAAAATTTAGGCGGTTATGGTGCAGGCGGCGGCGGCGGCGGCAATCTTATCCCTGCTGGTGGATCCGTTACAGGCAGCAACTCTGATGCTGGCTATGCTAGCGTTTCATGGAAATCTGAAACTTGCGAGTAACCTAAATCAACCTAGGCAAGTCTATTCAGACTTGCATATAGTTTGACTAAATAAGCTCAGCTCTTGCAGCTGGGCTTATTTTTTGGAAGCCCATCCCCTTTTATTCTTAACATAGCATCAATTGCTTTATTATCTTTAAGTGAATTCAGGTGTAAGTATTAAAAAGCGAAAATAATTTAAAACAACACTTTAAAGTTGATTGCAATTTTGCACTTCATTATTCTCTCTAAAATGGCTTTACACCACACGTTGCTAAACCCTCAACAGAGCATACTGGAAGTGGTCACTCATCGATATCTTACAGCGCACTGCTGTTGTGCTATCCGCACATCCAGCCCAACAAACTTCAAAATTCAAAAATTCACTATATTAACTAAATCTTAATTATTGGCGGTATAGATACTTAAAAATAGTGTAATTTTTTTGTTTTTGCGATATATTTCAGTAGCTAAGTAGAAAGCCTAACTCATAATCACTTGTCACTTTTTGTTTTATTTCAATTAGTTATACCTTCGGGCGCACTCAATTTTATGAACTTATGCTTAGATAGGTGGACTGCTTACATCTAGATTAGAACTAAACTTAATAATTGCTAAAACTAAAAAAAACATACTTAAACTAACAATAGATAGAGTGAAACTAGAACTATGAAAAACAAAGAATACAATACAAC
>CALIFM010000234.1 GCA_938021685.1 uncultured Gammaproteobacteria bacterium
AGCAGGCACACCATAATCGTGTTCGGCAGCATGATCTAACAGTTGTCTAAGTGAAATAATCGCCATAATGTTATTCTCGTTAAGCGCTAATAATAAATATTAAAATTGTTTAATTTATTTGATGATGGGCTATACACTAATGATCACCTTTGTCCCTATTGTAATGCAACTTCACCCACGCAGACAATTTTCATCGTGTTAGTCTTGCCGGGCACAAAAGCATCGCCGCGGGTAATAATCAATTGATCGCCATCTTCAACATAGCCAGCTTTCTTTAATGATTCAACTGCACCGCGATTGCGCGCTGAGGCGTGCAACTGAGTAATATCAAAAGAAACGGGCTGCACACCACGATATAAGCATATTCGTCGCGCAGCTTGTGCACTAGGAGTCATAGCAAAAATGGGGATTGGCGCATTCATTCTTGACATGAGCAAAGCAGTACGGCCAGACTCTGTTAATGCTAGCACGGCTGCCACTGAAAAACGATTAGCTGTGAACATAGTTGCCATGGCAATCGACTCTTCAGCATTGCCAAACTCTAGGCTCATTTCATATTTTGCTTCATCGCCCTCTTGGGCCTCGGCTGCCAAGCAAATTCGGTCCATCGCTGCGATTACTTTGCCAGGATATTCACCAATTGCTGTTTCAGCGGATAGCATTACCGCATCTGTGCCATCTAGTACCGCATTAGCGACGTCAGACACCTCAGCACGTGTAGGTAAAGGGCTGCTGACCATTGACTGCATCATTTGTGTAGCAGTAATCGCCACACGATTGGCTTCACGCGCTTTACGAATTAATCTTTTTTGTACGGCAGGTAAATTTTCATCACCGATTTCTACGCCTAAATCACCGCGCGCAATCATAATGGCGTCGGTTTCTTTGATGATTTCGTCGATGTTATCCATCGCCTCTTTACGCTCAATTTTAGCCACAATCGCCGCTTGGCTTCCTAATCCGCGCAGCAAGCCACGTGTGATATGAATATCTTTGGCGTCACGCACAAAAGAGATGGCGAGATAGTCCACTTCTAACTCTACCGCAAGCTTTAGATCGCGTTTATCTTTATCCGTTAGCGCACCCGCAGACAGACCGCCACCTTGCATATTAATGCCTTTATTATTAGATAAATCTCCACCAATCAACACTTTTGTGTTGATTTCAGTTTTAGTTGTATCCGTTACTTCAAGTGCAATATTGCCGTCATCCAAGATCAATACATTGCCGCTTTTCACATCCTTCACTAATTCCTTATAAGAAATACCCACAGCATGCTCATCGCCTGCGTCATCATCCAGCTCCGTGCTTAGCGTAAATTTCGCTTCTTCTTGTAGCTGTACTTTTTCATTCTTAAAGCGCCGAATACGAATTTTAGGACCTTGCAGATCGCCCAGCACTGCTACGGTCACTCCCAATTCTGCTGCCACTTCTCGTACTAATTTCACCCGTGCCACATGATCGGGCTTATCGCCATGTGAGAAGTTAATTCGCACCACATTGACACCCTTTTGTAAGATACTGCGCATGACCTTGCGCTCATCAGTGGCAGGGCCGAGTGAAGCAACAATTTTAGTGCGGCGCATAAATCAGTTATTTATAAAATACTTAGCCTTCAAGTGTACCGTAGCTATAATGACGGCACGATGACTTAATTCTTTCATTTATTGCGAGCTGCGTTTAACTAGAATCTCCACTGCAGGTAGTGTTTTACCCTCTAAGAACTCTAAAAATGCCCCACCACCAGTAGAAATATACGACACTTGCTCTGCAATTCCGTATTTATCAACCGCCGCCAAGGTGTCTCCACCACCAGCAATCGAGAATGCACTAGATTTAGCAATGGCCATGCCTACAGTTTTCGTGCCTTCTCCAAACTGATCAAACTCAAACACGCCCACTGGACCATTCCAGACGATAGTGCCTGCGCTATTCATCATGGCGCTAAAGCGCTCAGCCGTTTCAGGACCGATATCAAAGATCATATCATCATCAGCAACCTCTTCTACCTTCTTAATTTGCGCTGGCGTGTTTTGCGCAAACTCCTTACCCACTACAACATCAGTCGGCACTGGGATTTCACCGCCCTTTTGATTGGCTGCCGACATTAAACGTTGCGCTTCAGGAATCAAACCTGCTTCATACAAAGATTTACCCACATTATGCCCTGCTGCAGCGATAAAGGTGTTAGCAATGCCGCCACCAGGAATCAATTGGTCGACTACGCCAGACAAGGCATCCAGCACAGTGAGTTTAGTGGAGACTTTAGCCCCACCCACAATTGCCGCCATCGGCCGCTTTGGTTTGTTCAATGCTTTGCTCAGTGCATCCAACTCGCCTGATAGCAATGGCCCTGCACAGGCTTGAGGAGCATGGGCCGCCACACCATATGTTGAAGCTTGTGCACGATGCGCCGTACCAAAAGCATCCATCACATAAATGTCACATAAATTGGCATATTGCTTTGCCAAAGCTTCATCATTGCCTTTTTCACCGACATTAAACCGCACATTTTCTAGTAACACCACCTCGCCATCTCTTAGTTGTGGTGCATTGGTTAAGTAATCACTGTTTAACGCTACCGTTTTATTTAAAGCGGAAGACAAGTAATCCGCCACAGGCCGTAAGGAATGTTCCGCCTCACTCTTGCCTTCTGTTGGTCGACCAAGGTGTGACATCAACATGATTCGCGCGCCTGACTGCATCGCTTGCTTAATCGTCGGCAAAGAAGCATCAATACGTTTGGCCGAAGTGACTTTGCCATCCTTGACTGGAACATTCAGGTCTTGTCGAATCAATACACGCTTGTCCAACAAATCAAGC
>CALIFM010000235.1 GCA_938021685.1 uncultured Gammaproteobacteria bacterium
GCAACACATTTCATTTGATGTTGCAGCCTGGCACAGAGGTCATCAAAGCGCACGGAGACTTGCATGACTTTATGCATTGGTTTGGCCCTATATTGACTGATTCGGGGGGCTTTCAGGTGTTTAGCTTGGCCAAGCTGCGCAAATTAACTGAAAAAGGAGTGCGTTTTCGTTCCCCCATTGATGGCAGCGAAGTGTTTTTGGGGCCAGAGGAATCGATGCAAATCCAAACGGATCTGGGCTCGGATATCGTGATGGCTTTTGACGAGTGTACACCGTACCCTGCGAGCCATGAGCAAGCGAAAGAATCGATGCTGCTATCGATGCGCTGGGCACAGCGCTGTAAAGATGCCTATCAAGGCGAAGGTAGCTTGTTTGGCATTATTCAAGGCGGCATGTACGCTGATTTGCGTAGAGAGTCAGCCGAAGCCTTGCAAACCATTGGGTTTGACGGCTATGCCATTGGAGGGCTTTCGGTAGGTGAACCTAAAGATGAAATGCTGCAAGTACTAGATGCAGCAGCACCAGTGATGTCAGAAGATAAGCCGCGCTACTTAATGGGTGTTGGCACGCCACAAGATTTGGTGGACAGTGTAGCAGCCGGCATTGATATGTTTGATTGCGTAATGCCAACCCGCAATGCCCGCAATGGTTGGTTGTTTACGTCTACTGGAATAGTAAAAATACGCAATGCAGTGCACCGTCTCGATACACGCCCTTTGGATGCTAACTGCGATTGCTATACTTGCCAACATTACAGCCGCTCATATTTACGCCACTTGTATCACAAGCAGGAAATGTTGGTGGCACGCTTATGCACTTTACATAATATTCATTTTTACCAAAAGTTAATGCAAACGATGCGCGAAAAAATTTTGGCTAATGAATTTGATCGCTGGCGCGCAGAAATCAACTTGGATGGCGCAGAAAGCTAACAATCTCCTTATAGTGTTGGCTTGTAGCTTCGAAGTGTATTTCTAATGAGATAGCAGCTTTAAGTTACCATAGCCATTGATAGAAGCTGCTAGATTCAAGTGGTCGATATAAAATAGTGCTTGGCCAACTTGGTTTTATTTATTTTATGACAGATAAACATTATTACGACACATTAACGAAGCTACAAGAAATGGGTGTCATGCATGATTATTTTGTAGGTTGGGCAGGGGGTTATTTGGAAAATCCAGACCGTGAAGAGCAGCGCATTACACCAGCGTATAGCGCGGGCTATGAAGACGGCAAGAATAGGCATACTGGACAGGCCAGCAAGTTTTGTGAGTAATATTGGATGAATCTAAGTGTATAAATGCTTTTTCAAAGCGCTGCTTAGGCAGTGCTTTTTTATGGATAGGTCTGAAGCTCAATTTTATGCTTAGATTGACGCTGTAAATTCAGCATCATAGAGTATAATTTTAGACAAAGGTAAACTCAGAGCAATTTACTGCAAATCAATATGTTAGCAAATGAAACCAAAGTAGAACTAAAAGACGTGATTGAGCGTGTGTCTGCTGCGGTTGAGGCAAACGAGCTTGAGTCGTTGAAGGCCTTGGTGTTGTCTTTGAACCCGGCTGAATTGGCACACGTGCTAGAAGCGATTCCGAATGACTCGCGTTCACTGGTGTTTGACCTAGTACCTGATGAGTTTGATGGTGAGGTGCTGCTCGAAATGGGCGAGGTCGCGGCATCTGAATTAGCTGAGTCCTTGGATGCACAAACTCTGCAAGGTGCTACCCAAGACATGGATGCAGCCGATGTGGTCGAGCTGCTTGATGTGCTTCCAGACGAATCAGTGGAAGACTTGTTGCAAGGTATGGATGCGCAGCGACGAGCACGTATTCAAGCGACTTTATCCTATGCCGATGAAACGGCTGGTCGCTTGATGCAGGATGCAGTAAACATCCGCCCCGAAGTTACGGTAGAGACGGTGCTGCGTTATATGCGCTTGCTAGATGATATTCCACCCGACACCGTTAATTTGATGGTAATAGATCGAAAAGGTGTGTTTATGGGCTTGGTGAGTATCATTAACTTGATGCGTAGTGAGCCGGAAGAAGTAATCAGTGATATCATGAGGTCGGATGTTAAAACACTTCACCCTGATGATAGCGAACAAGAAGTGGCGATGCTGTTTGAGACGCATGACTTAATTGTCGCTCCAGTGATCGATGATAACGATATATTCTTAGGCCGTGTGGTGGTGGATGATGTAGTCGACGTTATTCGTGAGCAGGGTGAGCATGCATTTTTAGGTCAAGCCGGCTTGGATGATGAAGAGGATTTGTTCGGGCCAACTTTACCCAGCGCACGCCGCCGTGCTGTTTGGATGGGGCTTAATTTGTTAACGGCCTTATTTGCCGCCTGGGTGATTGGTTTGTTTGAAGTGGCGCTCGATAAAATTGTTGCCCTTGCCATATTGATGCCGGTAGTGGCCAGCATGGGCGGCATTGCTGGCACGCAAACGCTGACCTTGACGGTGCGCGGTTTGGCGTTAGGGCAGATTGGTCGCAGTAATGCCACTAAGTTGCTTAATAAAGAGTTGGGCATTGGTTTTATTAATGGATGTCTATGGGCTAGCGTGGTGGGCTTGATTACTTGGCTTTGGTTTAATGACGCTAGTATCGGGCTAGTGATTGCCATTGCTATGGTGGTCAATATGGTGGTTGCTGCATCTATGGGCATATTGGTGCCGTTGTTCTTAAAAAAAATCAATTTAGATCCTGCGTTATCCGGAGCGGTGGTAGTTACCACGGTCACTGATGTCGTGGGCTTTATGTCTTTCTTAGGATTAGCGACTATCTTTTTGCTGTAGCTACAGTTTTTTAGCTGCGCGGCTTGTCGCCCACTTTTAGCAGCAATGCATCCATCCATTTATCTGGTAGAATTCGCTTTAAGGGTAAGAATATTTTAGTAGGCGTAGTCACGTGGTAGCGTGTTTTGGGGTGCTTGACCTCCAAGGCATGTAAGATGCACTTTGTAACAGCTGCAGGCGGCAGAGTGAACTTGACTGGATCAGGGCTTTCCAAGCGCGCTTCAACGGCGGCATAGTGGTTTTTAAATACGCTGTTTTCACGATCAATGAACCGTAAATACATCTGCAAAGCATTATCCCGAAAACTTGTTTCTATTGGGCCGGGTTGAATCAAGCTGACGTAAATATTGGTGTTGCTAAGCTCTAAACGCATCGTATCGCTTAGCGCTTCAAGAGCGTATTTACTGGCGTTGTAGGCACCGCGAAAAGCCAAGCAAAGGCCGCCTAATATCGAACTAATTTGAATAATCCGGCCTTCGTTTTGATCGCGCATTAAGGGTAATAACTGTGTGGTGAGTTGGTGCGTGCCAAATACATTGGTTTCAAATTGTGTACGCATCGCATCGCGGCTTAAATCTTCAACGGCGCCTGGAACACCAAATGCTGCATTGTTCACCAACGCATAAACTGACTTGCTTTGTGCAATTAAGTCGCTAGTAAAAGCGTTGATAGCTTGTTCATTTGCTAAATCCAATTTATGTACAGTGATACCCTGGCTAGCGAGCACTTTGATATCTTGTGTCTGGCGGCAAGTGGCAATTACCTCATAGCCTTTTTTATGAAGTGTGATAGCCGCATCATAGCCAATGCCGGAAGAACAGCCAGTAATAACAATACGCTTTGATGTCATAAGAAAACATTCTTTTTTGATTAATCTTCGAGCATACGCTAATCGGTTGCCAGCTGCATGCTGTGCTTTGATTTCCGACTTGAGTTGTTAAGGTATTAATCACCTCAAGTTTATTAGCTTCACCAACTCAGTA
>CALIFM010000236.1 GCA_938021685.1 uncultured Gammaproteobacteria bacterium
CATTGATTGTAAATTAAAGTGCGGCCCCTTATGTGGGTCAATATCGTTTAAACCCGCAGCCTTAAGCCACATAGCCCAACTGGCTTCGGATGCCTCATTTTCATCCAAACTACTGTGCAACAGAGTGTGGCGTACCAAGTCGCCAGGTTTTAATAATGGTTTGTCGCCCTTTAGCAAGGCTGGGCTGCACACGGGGACTAAGCGCGAATTAAGTAAGCATTCTGACTCTAAGCCTGCGTACTGCCCTCTACCATAACGAATCGCAACATCTACATTATCACGCTCAATATCCACAACGATATCAGTGGCATCAATGCGTAGCTCAAATTGTGGTGCAAATTTGCGGAAACTATCCAGCCTTGGTAGCAACCATTTTGTGGCAAATGCGGGGCCCACTGATACCAATAGCTGATTCTCTTGTTCACGGCCACGTAAAACACGATCGACTTCAACTAAATCATCAAAAGCCTGCGTCACCTTTGGCAAAATTTGGTTGCTTGCCTCGGTTAAGCTCAACGCCCGCGTTAGGCGGTTGAATAGTTGCACTTCAAAATAATCTTCCAGCACTTTCACCTGCTGGCTAATGGCCGCTGGCGTTACGTGAAGCTCTTCCGCCGCCTTGGAAAAACTTAAATGACGCGCAGCGGCCTCAAAGGCACGCAAGCCGTTCAGTGGCGGTATCCGTCTATTCATCAACCAAGTCTCATATAAGTTAGATTTTCTATTCTATAGATAAACATATACTCGTTTGTATCTTTATTTTAAAGGCTTTAAATTAAAAATCAGGTGATTTAGTGAAGTTTTAGTTAACCATATCTAAATCATGATTATAAACTGATTTATACAACAGAGGTCAACATGATGTGGTGGTACAAAACAACTTTTCTCGATAGGCAACAACCCCTTAACCAAACAACTAAAGATGACATGCAAACTGTAAAACGAAAAAAAGGCCGGATAAACGCATTAATGGCAAAGCTACGCGTCTCTCAAGAACAACGCAAGGAGCGTAGAAAAATCGATGCCAGCATAGCTGTCTTATCCAAGCTAAGCCGCAAGCAATTAGACGATATTGGTTTAATACCTGCTGACGTGGAAGCGTTTAGAAACGGCACACTGCCTCTTTCACGGGCAGAAGTAAAGCGGGCGGCTTTACGGCTTTGTGCTTCAAGAGAAATTTGCGAAACTAAGGATGCGCATGCCTCAGCTAGTCCAGACATTGAGCCAGATGCTAGCTCCCATTCACTGGATAAAGCAGCTTAAACAATAATGCCAAAAAAGAAATAGAGGCATGGTTGATGGTAACCATGCCTCCAATGTGACTGAGGTTGATAACTAGGCTCACCACACCCTAGCCTAGACAGAAATAACTAATCCTCAGCTATTTATTAAGCGCAGCGTAGCTCTGCTTCACTGACTCCACCCTTTTTTTATTTACGCCAAAATCGCTGCGACCTAAACGCGAAGCGCTACGTAGATGAATTTGACCTTCGGGCTCGTCAAGACGCGCCTCAAAGTCATCCACATACCCCAACAACTTACTGCTAAAACGCGCGGCAAAATAGCGCTCATCGCCTTGGCTTATTTGGCCGCCATTGGCCTCTACAGCTGCTTTGAGCTGCTTAAACGCTGCTTGCGTGTCTGTACCATCAAGGGCAATAGCTGCAATATAATGGTCGGCATCATTGCCTGCCTCACTGCACACACAGTTAGGCGTATCTGGGCAAACTTGCAGTTGGCCCGCTTGTAAGCCAGGGGCTTCAGCTAAGCCAGAACGATAAATGAAATAACGCGCAGCAAGCAACACCGCAACAATGATGACAATAGTTTTAACCATAACAGCACAGAAGCATAAATTGATTTTTGAACCTTGGCCGCGCACAGTTTAGAATGCTTGCAACCACCTAAATGTTAATGAACTCAATGATGCTAAAGTATGCAATAAAAACCGCCGCGATGTTAGGCTTGCTGGGTGCTTCCAGTTTGCTAGCTGATAATACCGCTATTTTAGAAGGCCAGCGCAGCCACCCGGCAGTAGGCCAGCACGGCATGGTAGCCACTAGCCACTCTTTGGCCACACAAGTGGCACTTGAGGTGCTGAAAAACGGCGGCAACGCCATTGATGCCGCCGTAACAGCTGGCTTTGCCTTGGCAGTGACCCAACCGCGTTCGGGCAACATCGGCGGCGGCGGCTTTATGCTAGTGTCATCGGAGAAAACAGGCAAAGTAGAAGCCATTGATTACCGCGAAAAAGCGCCCAGAGCCGCCTTTGAAACTTTATTTCAAGACGACAACGGTGAAGTAGTTAAAGAGCGCAGCCGCTATAGTCATTTATCCGCTGGCGTGCCCGGGACAGTGGCAGGGTTAGCCCTAGCGTTAGAGCAATACGGCACTATTTCACTGGCCGAAGCCCTGGCTCCTGCGATCAAACTAGCTAGTGAAGGCTTTATCGTGCCAGAGCGCTTTAGCAAAGGCCTTAAAAGCCGCCACGAACGCCTATCTAAGTGGGAGTATGGCCGCAATTTATTCTATAAAGAATACGGCGGGTTTTACGAAGCGGGCGAGCGCTTTGTGCAAACCGATTTGGCCAACACCTTGCGGCGCATTGCCGAGCAAGGAACAAAGGGCTTTTATGAAGGCGAAACGGCCGAGCTGATTGTACGCGATATGCAGCAAAATGACGGACTGATCACCTTGCAAGACCTGAAGAGCTACCAAGCAATCATTCGCCAACCAGTGCATGGCACCTACCGCGGGCATGACATTTACTCGATGTCGCCGCCCAGCTCTGGCGGGGCACATATTGTGCAAATTTTGAACATGCTAGAGGGCTATCCGATGGGCGAGCACGGCTCCAACTCTTCACAAAGCATTCACTTAATGGCTGAAGTGATGAAGCGCGCCTATGCCGATCGCGCTGAGCATTTGGGCGACAGTGATTTTGTGAAAGTGCCGCTGCAAGGTTTGACCAGCAAGCCCTATGCCGAACAGCTGCGGGCGGACATTGATATTGGAAAAGCCACGCCCAGCAACACAGTGCGCGCTGGCGACCCCTTGCCGTTTGAAAGCAATGAAACCACGCATTTTTCGATCGCTGATCAATACGGTAATGCGGTGTCTAACACCTATACGATCAATTTTAGCTATGGCTCAGGCATTGCTGTGCCGGGCGCGGGCTTTTTGCTCAACAACGAAATGGACGACTTTAGCGCCAAGCCGGGTGTGGCGAATGCCTATGGCTTACTTGGCGGTGAAGCAAATAAAATTGAGCCTGAAAAGCGGATGCTCAGCTCCATGTCTCCCACCATTGTGAAGAAAGACGGCAAAAATTTTTTAGTGACTGGCAGCCCGGGTGGCTCGCGCATTATCACCACCACTTTGCAGGTGATCATGAACATCATTGATCACCGCATGAACGTGCAGTCAGCGGTTAATGAACCGCGCATTCACCATCAATGGCTGCCCGATGAAATTCGTATTGAAGCCGGCATCAGCCGCGACACCATCAAACTGCTTGAAGATAAAGGCCACAAAGTAGTGCAAAAACGTGCCATGGGCGCGATTCAAAGCATTCTCATTGAAGATGGCACTTTTTATGGTGCGGCTGACCCGCGGCGCAGCACTTCGTCTGCTCAAGGTTACTGATTGATAAACTAGCCATATGAGTTTCATCAAAAAAATCAAGGAATTGATAAACTGGGCTAAAACACAATTTAGCTCAAGAAAAAATCACTCGAAACGAGACTTTAGTCCCACTTGGCTTAGCTGGAATAGGGCCAATA
>CALIFM010000237.1 GCA_938021685.1 uncultured Gammaproteobacteria bacterium
GGTCTCTTGGCAAGCCGCCTACCACCGTTTGATCGGTAAGGTTGCAGGCTGCTACACCGCAATAGAACTCATCGGCTAAGGTTTGTGCCTCGCCAACTGTGAGCGTCAACGCGGCCATTTCACCTTGGCCTAGTTCGCCCATCAGCTCGCCGCGTACTTTAACCAGCTGTAAAGCCTGTTCAAAGCTTAAGCTTTCAGCTGCCACTAAGGCAGAGTACTCGCCTAAGCTATGGCCTGCGGCTATTTGTGCTTCAACTTTTTGCCCTGTCAATTCGTGAAATGCTCGCAAGCAAGCGATATGATGCGTTACCAACACCGGCTGAGTAAGGCGTGTGAAATTAATTAAGTTATCTGGGTCACTAAACGATAACTGGGCGATGTCATACCCCAGCACGTCATTTGCTTCTGCATAAGTGTCTTTTACAATTTGGTAACGTTCGAATAAATCTGAACCAATACCTCTGTATTGGGCGCCTTGGCCGGGGAAAACAAATAAAGTTGTCGAAGGTTCGGTCATAGTGATGCAAACAGTTAGGTGAATTTATTGGGCAAGGGTATGTCAGTTTGTAAGTAGCAATCAAGTGTTTCGCAATAATCAAGTGTTTAATTAAAAAAATGATTAGCCCTTGATGGCTCAGCAACGCTACAATCGCTGCAAATTTAAAACACGTATAAATAGACATGGCTCAAGTTATCGATGGCAAAGCCTTTGCCACTAAGTTGCGCACGCAAATCGCGAAAGCAGCAAATACATTAAAAGAACAACACAACATCGTGCCGGGTTTGGCTACCATTTTGGTGGGCGAGGACCCAGCCAGCAGCGTTTATATTCGCAGCAAGCGCAAGCAAACCAAAGAAGCAGGCATGCGTTCTTTTCATCATGCTTTGGATGATTCTACTTCACAACAAGACTTGTTAAAGCTGGTTGATGAGCTTAACAATGATTCAGAAGTACACGGCATTTTAGTGCAATTACCATTGCCTGATCATATCGACCCAATGACGGTCATTAATGCCATTGATTCAGCCAAAGACGTAGATGGTTTTCATATTGAAAATGTCGGTCGTTTAGCGATTGGCGATCCGCAACTTGTTTCTTGTACACCGCTGGGTTGTTTAATGCTGCTTAAAGATTTGCATGGAAAAAACCTATCAGGCATGAATGCTGTGGTAGTGGGGCGATCTAACATTGTTGGCAAACCAATGGCAGCTTTGTTATTGCAAGAAAGTTGCACAGTAACCGTAGCCCATTCGCGTACTAAAGATATCGAAGCCCTATGCCTGAGTGCGGACATCGTAGTAGCAGCTGTGGGAAGGCCAGAAATGGTGAAAGGTGATTGGATCAAGCCAGGCGCAACCGTGATTGATGTCGGTATCAACCGTATTGTTGGTGACGATGGCAAAGGCAAATTAGTCGGCGATGTTGATTATGCCAGCGCGGAGGGTGAAGCTGGCGCGATCACGCCGGTGCCCGGCGGAGTAGGCCCAATGACCATTGCCGTGCTTTTACACAACACTGTTCAAGCAGCATGTGCGCAAAACGGTATCGAGCCGATTATGGATATGGCATAGATCTGCTTTAAGGCTCAGGCCCTTTGCTAAAGTATTAATACCGAAAAAAATAGAATTATTATGCAAGACCTCATCAACACCATAGAAAGCGTTTGGGAACAACGGGCGGACATTACCCCTAGTACCGTATCGGCTGAAGTAGCCGGCGGCATCGAAAAAGCCATTGCAATGCTAGATTCTGGTGAAGCACGGGTTGCAGAACCAAAGGGCGGCGACTGGGTGGTGAACCAATGGCTAAAAAAAGCAGTGTTGTTGTCATTTCGGATTCACGACAACCAGGTAATGCAAGGCGGTGATAATCAGTTTTATGACAAAGTACCGCTTAAATATGCCGATTATAGTGAGGCCGATTTTCAACAGGCAGGTGTGCGTGTGGTACCTCCTGCGACCGTACGTCGTGGCTGTTATATTGCTAGCGATGTGGTGCTGATGCCAAGCTACGTTAACATTGGTGCAAGGGTAGACTCAGGCACGATGGTGGATACATGGGCAACGGTTGGCTCGTGCGCGCAGATTGGTAAGAATGTACACCTATCTGGTGGCGTTGGCATTGGCGGCGTACTAGAGCCCTTGCAAGCAGGGCCAACCATTATTGAGGACAACTGTTTTATTGGCGCACGCAGTGAAGTAGTAGAAGGCGTTGTTGTGGGCAAAGGTTCGGTGATCTCAATGGGTGTTTATATTGGTCAAAGCACACGTATTTATGATCGTGACACAGGCGAAGTGAGCTATGGCTATATCCCGCCTGGTTCTGTGGTGGTCTCAGGCTCTCTGCCAGCTAAGGATGGGTCGCACAGTTTATATTGTGCGGTGATAGTTAAAAAAGTAGATGAAAAAACCCGTAGTAAAGTAGGAATTAACGAATTATTACGTACTCTTTAAGAATCGAGTGCCGTAAGCGTTTGCAACGCAAGCAGCCATGATATCGGCCGCAAAAAAGAAGCTTATATTTCTGCATATTCCTAAAGCTGGGGGGTCTACTTTACGCGCTCTACTGCATAAGCAATATGAAGCCTCTGCCACCTACAAAATAGAGTCGGATATTAATGGTGATATTTTACGTTTTCAGTCGATGCCTGCGGCTGAGCGTAAGCGTATAAAGCTAATTACGGGTCATATGGCCTTTGGGTTGCACAGCAGTTTGCCAGGTGCAGCTTACATCACCTTGTTGCGTAAGCCTGAATCTAAAGTGCTTTCGGAATTCAGATTTATTAAGCAAAACCCTTATCATGTTTTGCATGAGTCCGTTAGCAAGATGAGTTTAAGCGATTACTTGGATTGTGGTCTTAGTAGCCAAATTAATAACGGTCAAACGCGGCTGATTGCTGGTGTATGCAAAGAAGGCTTAAATGCTGTGCCGGGCAATAGAGAATTGACAAAAGGAGATTTCGAACAAGCATTAATTAACTTACGTGATCATTTTATACACCCTGGCACACTAGAGTACTACGACGAAACCATATTACTATGGGCCCAATATTTTGGATGGAATAAGCCCTTTTATTTGCGTGAGAACGTCACAGCGGGTCAGTTTAAAGCGCCCACATCAGCAGAAAGAGAAAAGATAGCTAAGCTTAATCAATGGGATATCAAGCTGTACCAATCGGTGACTGATGCCATTGAGACAGCCTTAAGCAATCAAACAGCTGTATTTGATAAAAAGCTCAACTTATTTAAACGCGCAAACTGGTTATACGGTAAAACCCAAGCAGCCAAACGGCTAGCCATGGCAAAGCTTGGCCGCCATTAGAGATATCAAGTGTTTCGCATCAGTGTAATAGGCAAACTTGTTTATACTTTGCAGTAGGCTGTCCGTTAGAATACCCTGCATGAGTAACAAGGTTTTACAATCAACCGCCGTCATTGGTTTTATGACCTTTGTTTCGCGCATCAGCGGCTTGGTGCGTGACAATGTTTTTGCTCAAGTGTTGGGTAGCAGTATGGTGGCGGATGTGTTTTTTGTTGCATTTCGTTTGCCTAATTTTTTTAGGCGCCTGTTTGGAGAAGGGGCGTTCTCGGCTGCTTTCGTGCCTGTTTTTACTGAGGTATCACACAATCAGTCGGCCGATCGCGCACGCCAATTTTTGGCTCTGGTTTCTGGCCGCTTAATGCTGGTCTTGCTCGCTGTGGTGGTGGTTGGCGTGATAGCTGCACCCTTGTTGGTCAATATTATTGCGCCTGGTTTTCGTAATGAACCTGAAAAAATGAGTTTAGCGATCACCTTTACTCGTGTCATGTTCCCTTACTTGTTTTTCATCTCTTTAGTGGCTTTGTCAGCGGGCATTTTAAATACAAAAGATCGTTTTGCCGCAGCAGCCTTTACTCCTGTTATTCTCAATCTGTGTTTGATTGTTGGTGTTTGGTTTTTTATGCGTGAGCGTCTAGAAGCCAGTGCTGCTATCGCATGGAGTGTTATTGTTGCTGGTACCTTGCAGTTGTTGTTTCAAATTCCTTTTTTACTCAAAGAGCGTTGTTTAGTAGCACCTAAGTTACGTTCTGTCGATCAACAAACCAAAGACTCCAGTCGCCAAGTTTATCGGTTGATGTTACCCGCATTGTTTGGCGTGTCGATTGCACAGATTAATTTACTCCTTAATACACTATTGGCTTCGCTATTGGTGAGTGGCAGCATTTCGTGGCTGTATTATTCAGACCGTTTGATGGAGTTTCCAGTGGGTGTGTTTGGTATTGCCTTAGCTACAGCCATATTGCCAAAGTTATCAAAAGATTATACCAGTGCATCAAGCACTGCATTCTCTTCAACTCTTGATTGGGCTTGCCGCTGGGTGGCGCTGATTGCTGTTCCAGCCATGGTCGCGCTAATTGTTTTAGGGCAGCCGATGGTAACGACTTTATATCATTACGGTAAATTTAATGCCTCTGACGTGACCAATGTTTACCAAAGCTTGGTCGCCTTTTCTTTGGGTATTGTGCCTATTATCTTGATTAAGGTTCTGGCGCCAGGGTTTTATGCTCAACAAAACACCAGTACGCCAGTACGGGTGGGCGCGATTGCGGTAGGAGTAAATATTATATTTGCTTTG
>CALIFM010000238.1 GCA_938021685.1 uncultured Gammaproteobacteria bacterium
GTGTTTGCAGAATTCTTAGCAGACAATAAAGCCATGGTTCGAACCGACGATTGGAAATTGATTTATACTACAGGTAAGGAAGATTTGAAGCAAGGCTATTATACGGATAAAGGGCCATCGGGTTTGCAGTATCGATTGTACAATTTGAAGGCAGACCCATTAGAGCATCATAACGTCATTGACGACCCTAAGAACAAAATCACCTTTGAAACACTTCAAAATCAATTAATTACACATTACAGGAATCATCACCCGTTCGTACAGAATTTGCCGAAAGGCTTAAATAAAGATGAACAATTGGCATGGTTTACAGAACCGCCTGAGGGCTTGGCTACGATTAATGCGCAGTAATTGTCATTGGTAAGACTTTTAGTTTTCACTTTCGTAAAATGTAGAACTTTATTTCCAGCTTAGTGTTAAAAGAGATATGAACGAAATTAAGAAAAAATCAACGAATCAATCAAGAAGAAAATTAGTCAAAACGGCCGCGTGGAGCGCACCCGTGGTAGCGACAATTAGCCTGCCGCAACATGCCCAAGCAACAACGCCCCTCACAACATCTACAACTACAACTACAACCAACTCCCCACTGATGCTTACCGTAGGGAACGAGACTTGTCTATCCGGAGGTGCAGCTGGCAGCGCTGGCTCTCGAATTATCACAAATGATATGGATGTACCTATCGATATCGTTTCAATCACTGGTACTGGTGGTGCAGATGGTTACACTGTTACTTCAACTGCAATTGGCTCGACAGTTGCTCCTGACGAGAGCTTCGACATTTCTTACGCTCTAGATGGCGCTGGTTGCCCAGAAGCAGGGGCTTTCGTTTTTGAAACGGATTGCTGTGGTAGCTTTACCTTTACCATCTAAGTAGTAGCAAGTGGCCAGCAAGAACAGCTCAAGCTAAAATAGTACTAAATTAGCTTAGTTCGCTAGGCCAAACACTAAAGGGCAGCCATCGGCTGCCTTTTTTATATTCTTGAGCTTGTAAGGCGTGCCTATTACAAATTACTACTGTACACTACTCAATCATTTGCGCAGCAAGGCCCTTATACGCGAGCAATACTCATGTCTGAATTATTTACCCCATTGAAAATTAATGATGTCGTGTTTAAGAATCGCATTGGAATGTCGCCCATGTGCCAATATTCCTCAGATGACGGCGTGGCCTCAAATTGGCATATGGTGCACCTAGGCTCGAAAGCCGTCGGCGGCGTGGGTTTTATTATGACCGAATGCACTGCTGTTTCGCACACTGGCCGCATTTCACAAGGCTGCGCCGGCTTGTGGAGCCAAAAACAGGCTGAAGCGCTTAAGCCCATCGTTGCTTTTCAAAAATCGTTCGACGCCGTTACCGGTATCCAGATTTCACATTCTGGCCGTAAAGGCAGCGCCGCCACCGCGTTAGAAGGCGGTAGTCACTTAGATGCGGACGACGCCACTGCGTGGCAAACCGTCAGCCCCACCAACACTGCTTTCGACCCAGATGGCACGCGCTTATGGCGCGCACCCAAAGCTTTATCCGCTGAAGACATTAAGCATATTCAAGCGCAGTTTGTGCAATCGGCTGTGCTGGCAAAGGATGTGGGCTACGACTTGCTTGAAGTACATTGCGCCCATGGGTATTTGCTGCATTCGTTTTTAACGCCGCTGGTAAACACACGCGATGACCACTACGGCGGCGACTTAAAAGGCCGCGCGCGCTTTTTGCTTGAAACCGTATCCAAAGTGCGCGAGGTGTGGCCAGCAAACCGTGCTTTATCGGTGCGGATATCGGTGCATGATTTTGTGGACGGCGGGCTAATCGTAGAAGATTCGGTGCAAGTTGGTTTGTGGCTTAAAGAATTGGGCGTTGATTTTATTGATTGCTCCGGCGGCGGCGCAGTGCCCGCCGCACGCGGCGCGATCGGCAATAGAACCGCTGAACAGCCCGATATGGCTGGAGAAATACGCAAATCCACCGGACTGGCTGTGATGGCCGTGGGCGGCATAACCGACCCACACCATGCCGAGCGCTTGATTAGCACTGCAAAAGCAGACATCGTGCTGCTTGGGCGCGAAATGATGCGCAACCCGCACTGGGCGTTTGATGCGGCCAAAGCACTGGGGGCAGATACACGTCCTGTGCTGGCCGAGCAATATGGGTTTTTTGTGGGAGCCTCATAAGCATGGCGTAAAACAGCCATCAGCGCAGCTGACTGTCTTTACTGCCGCGTCGGTTATAACCACTTGTTTGCCTCTGTTGCTGGTCGTGCTCACTTTGGCAAGCCACGCATAAGCGCACGCCTGGCAGTGCCTGTTGACGCGCTTTTGGAATCGCCGTATTACATTCCTTGCATTCGCTCAGACTTTCGCCTTGCGGCATTTGCCCACGCACCCGTTCCACTGCCTCGTGCATCTGGCATCAATTTGATCTTGCACCGCACCTCACGCGCCCATCCACCGGCCATAGTATTTACGTGGTTAAATAATTAAAAAACATTCTTTTAATTTAATGGCGCAAGACTAGTGCTTGTCAAGCACTAGCGCTGGCTTGTAAATGACTAACGAAAGCGCTAGCCGCTGGTGACAAAGTTCGCCCAGTAGAGGTGATGATGCCCAAGCTTCGGACCAAGCCTGGGTTGTCGATTGCCTTAAAGACTACGTCTTCTCGTTCATCAGGCACCGCTAATTGCGGCAATGTGGTGATGCCCACACCTGCCGCCACTATGGCCAGCAAAGAGCTGGTGTTTTCCACTTCCATCGCGGCACTTTGCAAGATAGGTTCAAACTCAGCCGCTTGAATCAAATAGCATGTACCGTTAGCGATAAAGCGCTGCGACTGCAAATCACGCCAATGCAAAGCGCCCTTATGCTCTGCCAGCGGATGCTGCTTACTGCACACCACGCCAATGACGTCGCTCATCAATAATTGATATTGAGCATCGTCTGCTGCAGAAGGGCTAGCAATGGCGATATCGATTTCACCGGTTTCTAGCATTTTACTGATTTGAGCCGAACTACCATCACGAATGCTGAAGTGAATTTGTGGGTGCTGCTGGATAAAGCTTGCTAACAGCGCCGGCAAATAATGCATCGCGAATGAGGGAACAGTTGCAATATCTACCCGCCCCAAGCTATTTTCGGCATAAGCGGCGATACCCTTGAGCACGTGATCATAACGGCGCAATTGCGCTTGGCTCGCTTCAAACACATAGCGCCCAAAGGGCGTAAGGCGTGATTTTCCCTCTGGTTCAAACAAGGCTTGGCCAAGTTGCGATTCTAAATTACTCACTGTCATCGACACTGCCGATGCCGAACGGTGTAACTGCTTGGCGGCAGCAGTGATGCTGCCCAACTGTGCCACGACTGTGAAGCAACGCAGGTGGGTTTGTTTGATGTTTTGCATTAGATAATGGTCACGCTATCTTTCAATATTTCTGAATACTAAATCAGTTTTTTCTGATTGTCTGAATATTCTACCTAATTAATACTGTCTTGAGCAGACCTAATTGATTAAAAATTTATTTAACCTTTACTGCAAACAAAACCTAAATAAACTTGATAATGGCGATAACAGATAGATTGGCACCTTTTTGGGACTTGTCCATTAGGTCTAAATTGTGTACTTTATCGGCACATAGCTAAAAGAAATGTAGTATTCGCTAATTTTATAGAGCGAATTAATAAAAACTATAAATAATAATACTGCGATCAGCCTGGCACTTAATTGCGCCCTATTGAACGCGAACAATTAATCATCATAAGAGGAAAGTACCATGGCTTTAAACCCTCCTGTCACCAAGCTAGATATATCGCTAGCTGAGAGTGGCTTTTATAAAGGCTTTAATAACACTGTTGCGATCGCATCAAAAGTGATTATTGCCTTAATCGTACTTTGGGCCGTTGCAATGCCCGAAAGCGCTGGCAAAATATTGAACGGC
>CALIFM010000239.1 GCA_938021685.1 uncultured Gammaproteobacteria bacterium
CCTTGTGCCTTTGTCGAATTAAAAAGTGATGCGACGGCAACCGAAGAAGAAATCATTGCTTTTTGCAAAGAGAATTTGGCTGGTTTTAAGCGTCCGAAAAAAGTAGTGTTTTGTGAAATTCCTAAAACCGCTACGGGCAAACTGCAAAAATTTGAGCTGCGCCAGATGATTTTAGACGGCAAAGTCTAGATTACCGCTAGCTCATGCATAATGGCTAAAAACTCTGATCAATAGCCGGCCGCATGACCATCTTTGCGCGGGTCTGACCCGCCCTGCAATACACCATTTTCTTGGTCGATATAAATAGCCTGTCCGCCACCAAACGGCGCTTGTGCAGCAGCAATCTTATGCCCATAGCCTGTTAATTCTTTAGCGGTAGCTGCCGGTACTGCACTTTCAAGCCCTAGTTCGTCGTCATACAAGAAAAACCGAGCGGCGTCTAAGGCTTCTTGGATATCCATACCGTAATCTAACCAATTCGACAGCACATAAGCTTGCCCCATTGCCTGATACTGCCCGCCCATCACGCCAAAGCACAGAACTGGTTTATTACCTTTATAGACCATTGAAGGAATAATGGTATGCATCGGCCGCTTACTTGGCTCAATGCAGTTAAAATGTCCTTCTTCCAAAGTAAAACCCCCGCCCCGGTTTTGCAAATTAATGCCGGTGTTACCTGCCACCAAACCGCTACCCCACGAATGAAACACGCTATTAATAAATGAACAGGCATTACGCTCTTCATCTACCACCGTGATATATACCGTGTCTTTATGGTGCGGCAAAGCTGACTCCACCGGCTGAGGTGAGGCTTTGCCCACCGCAATGCGCGCATACTGTTGCGCAGCAAATTCATCTGACAGCATCCATTCTACTGGCAATTTATTAAAGTCCATATCTGAAATATAACGGTCGCGTTCGGCCATCGACAAAGTAAAGGCCTCACTGAGCAAATGCACATGTGGTGCACTTAAATGTTTAAGCTCGCTCACCTCGGTTTGCGATAAAATATTCAGCGCCATCAAAGTAGTAATGCCCTGCCCATTTGGCGGAATCTGACAGACTTCATACCCGCGGTATTCGCTGCTAATTGGCTGCACCCATTCGCTTCGATGATCAGCAAAATCTTGCAAGCTTAACAAACCATCATTAGCCTCGCTAAAGCGCACAATTTCTTCAGTTATTGAGCCTTTATAGAAGGCATCAGGCCCCTGTTCAGCAATTAACTGCAAACTGGCTGCAAGATCGGGCTGCCGGTGAATAGTGCCTGCCTGCGGCGCCTTACCATTCACCAAATAGACTGCACTGGCTTCTTTCGTTTCAGCTAGCAGCGTTTCAGTTTGTTGCCAGTTGGTGGCAATCACTGGGCTAACGGCATAGCCGTTTCTCGCATACTCAATCGCCGGCTGCAACAAAGAAGCAAAGTCTAATTTACCTAGTTTTTCATTAGCTACGGACCAAGCATCAATCGCACCTGGCACCGTCACCGGCAATATGCCTTTAACTGGCATCACCTCATGGCCACGGTCTCTAATAGCTTGTGCTGTAGCTTTAGCAGGCGCTCGTCCGCTGCCATTAAGCGCATGCAGTTTGCCGCTTGCCGCTTCGTGGTAAAGAATAAAGCAATCCCCTCCGATACCCGTGGAATAACTCTCCACCACCGACAAAGCAGCGCTGGCAGCAATGGCGGCATCCATTGCATTGCCGCCTTGCTGCAATATTTGCAAGGCTACTTGCGTAGCCATAGGCTGGCTGGTTGCGGCCATGGCTTGGGTGCTCATAACAGGCGAACGGCCAGGTCGTTGATGATTTCTCATGATAATGGGTGCTTTAATGCAAGGTTGTTATTTTATTTATAGAAACAAATTCTAAACTAAAACAACTTCGCAAAGATACTACCGCACGCCACTGCAAAGTGACAGCCATGTGCAACTAGTATTATTCGAGTTGCTCTAGCCACAATTCGATACAATAACCTTGCTTTTTTGCATCAACTTAGAATTACACATGCCACATCCGCTTAAACCTGCCACCGTGCTTGCCCAAGCATTAACACCTGATACGCCACACTCAGCCGAAATTATTCCTGCCACGCACATTAGCACCACTTACGAGCGCGATACTGATAATCAATATCGTACAGGTCTTTCGTACGGGCGCCCCCACAACCCTAGTACACAGCACACAGAACAATTATTAGCTCACTTAGAAGATGGCAGCGACGCCTTGCTGTTTGGCTCCGGCATGGCCGCAGCGACAGCTGTATTCCAGGCTTTGCAGCCTGGCGACCATGTGATTGCACCACAGGTGATGTATTGGTCGTTGCGTAACTGGCTGCTAGGCATGGCATCGGACTGGGGCCTAATAGTCAGCTTTGTTGATATTAGTGACGAACAAAGCATTGAGCAAGCGGCGCAAACAGACAACACTAAATTGATCTGGATAGAAACCCCTTCTAATCCAATGTGGGAAATTACAGATATCCGTTTTGTAGCTAATATTGCTCAGCAGTGCGGGGCAAAGCTGGTAGTCGACTCTACTGTGAGCACCCCTATTTTGACTAAGCCTTTAAGCTTGGGTGCAGACATTGTGATGCATTCCGCCACAAAATACCTCAATGGCCATACCGATGTGCTAGCGGGCGCACTAGTCTGCCAACAACAAGATGGTTTCTGGCAACGTATTTGTGATGTGCGCAGTCACTTAGGCGGCATTATTAGCCCGCGCGACGCAGCCATGTTGATGCGTGGCATGCGCACTCTGCACTTACGGGTACGCGAATGTTGCCAGTCTGCTTTAATCATTGCCCAACATTTTGAACAACATTCAGCAATCAAGGCTGTGTTATATCCTGGTTTAGTTAGCCATCCACAACACATATTAGCAACTAAACAAATGCAAGGCGGCTTTGGTGGCATGCTGTCCATTCGATTAAAGAATGGCGAAGATGCAGCAATTAAAGCAGCCGCCAAAGTGAAGCTATGGAAGCGCGCAACCTCATTGGGTGGCGTGGAAAGCTTGATTGAACACCGCGCAAGCGTTGAAGGCGAAAACACGCCTGTGCCACTGGATTTATTACGCCTATCAGTTGGCGTTGAAGATGTCGATGACCTTATTGCCGACTTAGAGCAAGCCTTAAGCTAACTTTTAGCTTAAGCTACTCTCATTGCATTCAGCTCTATGCCGATTTATTAGATTGCCCTGCTGAGCGCCGCTTAGAGCTTGATCCTCTTTTTGCTGATCCGCCTGGCTTAGGCTCTGATTTAGCGTTGCGCCAAACGCGTCCACGGCTAGATGACTTGCTCGCTTTATTACCTGCAGAAAATTTATTCTTACGCCCTTTGTTTGGCTTTTTCTTACGAGGAGCACCTTGTCGTCTCG
>CALIFM010000240.1 GCA_938021685.1 uncultured Gammaproteobacteria bacterium
GCTTGTTCAATAAATGGCTTAGGTGCCACCATGTAGCCTAAGCGGATGCCAGGTGCCAGCGTTTTAGACAAGCTGCCTACATGGATGACGCGATCTTGCGTATCGAGGCTTTTTAAAGCAGGTGTGGGTTTGCCTAGGTAATTAAATTCAGACTCATAATCATCCTCTATGATGAAGAAGTCATGTTTGTTAGCGGCATCCAGCAGTCGCTTACGGCGGCTTTCAGGCATCGTCACAGTGGTTGGAAAATGGTGACTGGGCGTTGTGTACACGCAGTCACAGTTTGCCAATCGTTCGTCCACGACTAAGCCGCGTTGATCTACATCCAGCAACTCAATGCGGTTGGTCTGGGTTAGAAAAGTGTTGCGCGCATCCACATAACCTGGATTTTCCATACCAATAGTGCGATCTTTATTAAGCAACAGCTGTGAGGCGATATGGATGGCATGCTGCGCGCCCAAGGTGATTAATATTTCGTCAGGGTTAGACCAAATACCGCGCCGCGGTAGCAATTTAGAGTGAACTTCAGCCAATAGTTGTGGATTGTCTTGATCTACGCGATCACCAGCCCATCCGTGGATCGCCGAGATACTAGCTGCTTCACGACAGCATTCGCGCCAATCGGCAATTGGAAACAAGGTCTTATCAAACTGGCCGTATAAAAATGGATAAGGGTGGCTTTGCCAGTCACGAGGTTTATAGTGATAAGGCAAGGTGTCTGGCTTAAAGCTTAGCACCTTATCCCAGTCAATATTTGATGTCGGTTCACTGTTTTGTGCTGGTTTTTGACTGGGTACATAACCGTCTAGCACGTGCTGGCTGACGTAAAAGCCGCTGCGTTCACGTGACTCAATAAAGCCTTCGTCAATCAGGCTTTGATAAGCCAGTACTACGGTATTGCGTGCCACTTTGAGCTGCTGCGCTAGCTTGCGGCCAGATGGAAGCGGACTGCCAGGGGCAATATGGTGATTGAGAATTGCCGTTACCATCATCTCTTGAATGCGCGCTTGCAAAGTGCCAGAGCTGGAATCAGGCAATTTGAATAAATAATCAGTCATGCGGGCAGGTCGAAGCTAGCTAATGGCGAAGCATAGGCTTTGTTAACCAGTTTGTAAACAACTTGCTATTGTGATTTTATTTATGTTGGGCTTGCAGATATAAAAAACGAGCACGCTTTCGCAAACGGCTCGTTCCTATAAGCTGCACATAAGCAGCTTTATGCGGCCTAATTAGACTCGCTCTAAAGCCTTGTCAATTGAGCTTAGTATTGCGTCGATATCGGATTTGGTGGCGATTAAAGCAGGCGCCAAGCATAAGGTGTTATTCAAGCCGGGTAGGCTACGATTAGTACGACCAATAATCACGCCTTGGTTCATGCAATCAGCGGCAATAGCGGCCGCAACCGATTCATCGGCAGGCTCTTTCGTCTTACGATCTGTGACCAGCTCCATGCCAAGGAACAGTCCTTTGCCGCGTACATCGCCAATCATCGGATGTTTTTCTTGCATCTCGTGCATCTTATCCATGGCGTATTCGCCCATGTTGGTCACGTTTTTCAGCAAGTTTTCTTCTTCGATGATTTTCATGTTCTCTAGTGCTGCAGCAGGGCCACCTGCGCAGCCACCAAAGGTGCTGATATCACGAAAATATGACATTGGATCGCTTGGATTAGACTTGAACTTATCAAACATCGCTTCAGTGGCCACCATACACGAGATAGCCGCATAGCCGCTGGCTACGCCCTTGGCCATGGTAACAAAGTCGGGCTGGCAGTCGTAATGTTGATAGCCAAACCAAGTGCCAGTACGGCCCACGCCGCACACTACTTCATCAATGTGCAAGGCTACGTCATATTTTTTACAGATTGAGCCGATGATGCCAAAATATTCAGGTGGAGGTGGAATCACACCGCCGCCAGCCGTGATCGGCTCTAACACTAAGGCACCCACTGTTTCAGGGCCTTCTTCTTGAATGACATCTTCTAGTGCCGTAGCGCACTCGATATTGCAGTCGCCATAAGTTTTGCCAAACGGGCAGCGATAGCAACAGCAATGCGGCATAGAAACAAATCCCGGCGTATAAGGGCCGTATTGCGCTTTGCGTTCCTCTTGCCCAGATGAGCTTAATGTCGTGATAGTAGTACCGTGGTAATCGCGATCGCGATAGATGACTTTATGTTTTTCGCCGTCAGTGTTGAGCTGTGCCAATTGCCGGACCATTTTATAAACTTTCTCGTTGGCCTCTGAGCCCGAGTTAGCAAAATATACCCGTGACATGCCAGGCATCTTGTCAATTAAACGCTGTGCAAACTCAGCACCTGGAATGTTGCCTGCTGAGTTAGCAAAATAGTTCATGTCACACAGTTGGTCATACACCGCCTTAGCGATGCGCTCACGGCCATAGCCTACATTTACAGTCCATACCGCACCCGACACAGCATCAAGGTACTCTTTGCCATCGGCATCAGTCACGCGCATGCCTTCGCCTTTCACCATCATCATCGGCGGCTTATCTTCGTAAGGCTTGTGCTGTGATAAATGGTGCCATACATGCTCTTGGTCTTTGCCAAGCACGTCTTCGGCGTCAAAATTATCAGATTCGTATTGCATGTCGGCTCCTCTTAATTTGGTATGAATAGTTTGTTGTACTATGGCGTGTATAGAACACAGGCTAATAACTAATTGTGGTAAATCGTATGGCAAATTGCCCACAGACGTTAGAGCCAAAGGCCCGTTCGCTTTAATACCAATATAATTATTGTTGATGG
>CALIFM010000241.1 GCA_938021685.1 uncultured Gammaproteobacteria bacterium
TACCACCCATTAGTATGGTTTGGTCATGCGGCAAACTGGGCTGAGCAACGTTTTAATAAGGGGAACGACAAGCATGCTGATATCGTAAAGGGAAGTGTTGCTTTGTTGCTAGTTTGTTTGTCACCTATCGTGTTGCTTGTATGGCTGCAAGTGCTTTTGGTCGGACTAGATTGGTTACGTGCAGCGCTGGATGTGGTAGTACTAAGTTTTGTGATCGGTTGGCAGAGCATGAAGCAGCATAGTGCCACAGTGAGTGATGCGCTAGCTACAGGTGATGTAGAGCAAGCTCGGAGGGCACTGAGTTTAATTGTTAGTCGCGAAACCGTGCAGATGGACGAAACGCAAGTGGTCAGCAGCACCTTGGAATCGGTGCTAGAAAATGCACATGATTGCTTATTTGCTTCTTTGTTCTGGTTTGTTGTTCTTGGACCTGCTGGTGCTTTGGCACACCGCCTTGTTAATACTCTAGACGCAATGTGGGGTTATAAAACCGATCGATTTTTATATTTTGGCCGCGCTGCTGCGCGTTTGGATGATGCGCTGGGTTATATTCCTGCGCGCTTAACTGCGTTGAGTTATGCCTTATGTGGGGCATTCAGGCTTGCATTGCAAAGTTGGCGTGAGCAGGCACTGTTGCATAAAAGCCCCAACGCGGGCTTAGTGATGGCCAGTGGTGCGGGCGCGCTACAGGTGCGTATTGGCGGACCTGCTACTTATCATGGTAAATTGGAGAACAAGCCGTGGTTAGGGATGGGCGATACTGCTACTCAGGCAGATTTGCCGCGCGCCATAAATTTAGTGCAGCGAGCGTTGTTGCTTTGGATTCTTGTACTTGCAGTATTTTGCCTTGTCGCAGTGTGGTTGGTGTAGACGCTATTTGCTTTCGGCTTCATTTGCTTCAAACCACGACAGCTTTTGGTGCAGTTGCACGACCTCTCCTACTATAAACAGCGATGGTGATTGCACCTTGTTTGTTGCTAGATAATCGCCAATACTATCTAAGCTGGTTATATGCACCCGCTGTTGCAAGGTAGTGCCTTTTTCAATCAGCGCTACGGGCATGGCGGCATTCATGCCGTGCTCAATTAAATTTTGGCTGATAATGGGAAAGCCGTTTAAGCCCATATAAAACACCAATGTTTGGTCGTTATCAATCAACTGTGGCCAGTTTAGATCCACGGTATTGTCTTGCAGTTGACCAGTAACAAAACGTACAGATTGGGCGTAGTCGCGGTGAGTTAGCGGGATACCGCTATAACTGGCACAACCGGCGGCGGCAGTGATGCCAGGAATAACCTGAAAGGGAATACCTGATTGCGCTAGCGTTTCAATTTCTTCGCCGCCGCGCCCAAAGATAAATGGATCTCCGCCTTTAAGACGAGCCACGCGCTTGCCTTGCTTTGCCAAATCTACCAGCACTTGGTTGATGTTTTGTTGCGGCATACTATGATTAGCGCGTTGCTTGCCTACATACAACATTTCTTGATGCTCGCCAAACATAGATAATATTTCTGGTGATACTAGTCGGTCGTATACAATCACCTGAGCTTGGTGTAGCAAGCGCACCGCGCGCACGGTCAGTAGGTCAGGGTCGCCAGGGCCAGCGCCGATTAAATAGACCTCACCACGTGCTTGTAGTTCTTTTGGCTTAGCTAGCGCAGCTTGCAGCAAAGTTTCGGCGCGTTCAGGCCGGCCAGAGAAAATATTTTCAGCGACGACTCCAGTTAAAATTTTCTCCCAGAATAGTTTGCGATCTGCACTTTTCGGAATAGCTTGCTTTACTTTCTGGCGGTAAGCACCGACTAAATCTGCCAATTTCCCATAGCCACTAGGAATCACTGTGCTTAAACGGCGCATCAACATTTTGGATAATATTGGCGAGGCGCTGCCGCTGGATACAGCCACTTGCACAGGGCTGCGTTCCAGTACTGAGGGGAAGGTGACATCGCAAGCAGCGGCATCATCGGCTACGTTGACTAGCACGCCATGTTGCTTGGCTTGTGCGGCGAGCATTTGGTTGGCCGCGCGGTCATTGGTGGCGGCGACTACTAAGGCATAATCGGCGCTCACATCACTTTTGGTCACGGCGCGTTTAGCTAAGTTTAATTTTTGGTCTTGAATGAATTGTACAAATGCAGGCAATACATCAATGCTTACCACCTGTACTTGTAAGCCTGCATCCACCAGCGTTTTGCAGCGACGAAAGCCCACCGGGCCACCGCCGACCACTAAGGCGCGTTGGCCATTTAGGTTTAATGATAAGGGCAGTAATTTCATGATGGTATGGGTGTCATTAAGCCTTGGGCGCAGGGCTGAGGCGCTCTAGGCCATCTTCAACGTCGAGTAATAATTCGCTGAGTTTATCAGTGTAGTCCTTCGGTTGTTGCCACAAACCTCGTTGCTGGGCTTCAATCAGTCGTTCGGCCATCTCGTGCAGAGCATTTGGGTTGGCTTCTTGCAAAAATGCACGATTGGTGTCGTCTAGTAATAAGGCATCGGCTACTGCTGCATATTGATAGTCATCAATCAAATTGGTAGTGGCATCATAAGCGAACAAATAATCGACTGAAGCAGCCATTTCAAAGGCCCCTTTATAGCCGTGCTCGCGCATTGCGCCAATCCATTTTGGATTGAGCACCCGCGCGCGAATCACGCGATTTAGCTCTTCTTTTAAGGTGCGAATGTGTACTTTAGCGGGATTAGAGTGATCGCCATGATAGATTGCAGGTTGTGCGCCGCTGAGCACTTCCACAGCATTAGCCATGCCGCCTTGAAATTGGTAATAATCGTCAGAATCCAGTAAGTCATGCTCACGGTTGTCTTGGTTTTGTACCACTGCTTGTAGTTTACCAAGGCGCTGCTCAAAGGGGCGAAATGCGGCTTGCCCAAAGTTTTCTTTACTGTAGCTATAACCACCCCAATTGACATAGGCTTGAGCTAAGTCTTTGTTGTCTTCCCACACGCGTTCGTCGATCAACCCTTGCAAGCCGGCGCCGTAGCTACCGGGCTTGGAGCCAAACACGCGAAAGCGCGATTCAGCTTGCGCCTGTTCGGCACTTAAACCTTGTTCTTGCAGGGTTTGTTGGTCGCGCAACATATGAGCACGCACAGTGTTGTCATCGCCCGGTTCGTCATAATCGGCCAAGGCTTGAACGGCCGTATCAAATAATTTAGCCACATTAGGAAAGGCGTCACGAAAAAAACCTGAGATGCGTAAGGTTACATCCACTCGTGGACGGCCTAGCTCAAAGGCGGGAATGATCTCTATATCTACTACTCTGTTGCTACCCTTAGCCCACAGCGGGCGCACGCCCATTAAAGCCAGTCCTTGGGCGATGTCATCGCCGCCGGTACGCATCGTGGCAGTGCCCCATACGGAGATGCCTAACTCGCGCGGGTAGTCGCCATGGTCTTGTAAGTGGCGCTCGATAATCTGCTGCGCCGATTGTTGACCTAGTTGCCAAGCAGTGGGAGTAGGGATCGAACGTGCATCCAGTGAGTAGAAATTACGCCCTGTGGGTAGCACATCTAAGCGGCCGCGGGTAGGCGCCCCGCTAGGGCCAGCGGGCACAAAGCCACCACTTAGAGCATGAATAAAGTGTGCGATCTCATCAATTGCCGATTGCTGTAATGCAGGAAATAATCGTGTTTCAATCGTCTTAAATAAATTAGCTGTGGCAGGATGTATAGTAGCGATATCGGTGGGCAGCGCACCGCTTTCAATAAATGCAGCAGCCCATTGTTCGGCCAGTGATTCAAGCCGCTCACGGCAATCGGCGCTACTGCGCCAGGGGCTATTGCTAATTTGTTCAAGTAAAGCTGGACGCGAGCCATGCCATGCAGCGCCAGCATCAAAATCCATGGGGTCAAACAGCGTGCCATGTTCATCACGCAGATCAAGGTCTTGGCATATGGCATGAAGAATGCCTTGATCCTGTGCTTGTTTTCCGCGTGGCAGGCGACATAAGGCGACCAATGTTTCGGGTAGTTTATTATCTTCAGGTAGCTGTCCAAAGCGATGCAATCCATGCCGAATTTGAGCTTCTTTTAAATCGCATAAGTAGGTGTCTACTTCGCCCAGCAGCACATCAGTGTCGTCGGTTTGTTCTTGATCGATAGCTAGCTCTTGCAATAAATTGCTATTTTGCAGTAGAGTCATAATGTTGTCGCGCAACAAAGCTTCGCGGCGTGCATCCAGCCCGATGGCTTGATAGTATTCATCCACTAAGTTTTCCAGCTCCAATGTGTCGCCGTAAGTTTCTGCACGCGCCATGGGCGGCATTAAGTGATCCAGCACCACCGCTTGGGTGCGGCGCTTTGCTTGTGCGCCTTCGCCGGGGTCGTTAACGATAAAAGGATACAGGTGCGGTATTGGCCCTAGCACCGCATCAGGCCAGCACTCGTCTGATAGACCAACGCTTTTGCCTGGCAGCCATTCCAAGTTGCCATGTTTACCAATATGGGCTATCGCATCAATCTCGTATGCATGGCGTAGCCAAAAGTAAAAGGCTAGGTAGCTATGCGGTGGGACTAAGTCGGGGTCGTGGTAATTGGCAACTACGTCTACATTAAAGCCGCGTGCTGGCTGGATGCCGACAAACACAGTGCCAAATCGTAAGCCTGATAGCATCAAGCGGCCGCTGCGAAATTTTGGGTCGTTCTCTGGCGCTCCCCATCGCTTTAAGACCGCATTTTGGTTCGCTTTTGGTAGTGCTTCAAAATAGCTTTGGTAAGTCTCTAAGCTTAGGCTTTGCTGGGCAGGTTTAATGCTGAGGTGGTCTAGGTCATTGGTAATACTTTCTAGGAGTTTATTAATAAGTGCATCGCCGCTTGCAGGCAGGTTATCAATAACATAGCCAGCTTCTTGCATGGCTTGCAGAATGTTGAGAGTAGATGCAGGGGTATCCAACCCCACGCCGTTGCCGATGCGTCCGTCGCGAGTGGGGTAGTTGGCCAAAATGAGTGCAACACGCTTGTCTTTATTTTTCTTGGTGCTCAGATTGGCCCAACGTGCAGCTAACTGTGCAACAAAGCCAGCACGTTCGTGGTGCAGCCGATAACGCACAATATCAATTTGAGTATGCTCGCTTCGGCCTAAGCTTTCTTTGAAACTGATTGCGCGGCTGATGATGCGACCGTCGTACTCGGGTAGGGCCACATTCATTGCAATGTCGCGTGCACGCAGGCCTTGAGGACTGTTTCGCCAATCCTCTTCATCATTAGCGGCCAAAATAGCTTGCAGCACCGGCACATCGCGAGCAAACAAACGTGCACTTTGTAATTGCGGTGATGAAGACAAAGCAGCGTTGCCTTGCACGTGCTGTGAAAAGCTGGTGGTGTTAATCACCGTATCGCATTGGATAGACTCAAGTACATGGTTAACTGTGGCTAAGCAGGTGGCGTCTTTCAGCGACAGCAGCGCCAAAGCCAACACGTTGCAATCGGCTGATAACAGTGCAATGAATTCATCGAAGGCAGCAGTGTTGCCAGCTTGTAAGTGTGAGCGATAAAACAGTAGGGCAATGGTGGGCTTGCTCGCGTCCTGCTGGCTTAGCCAGTGATTTAAATCTACTTCGCTGCAAATGCTCTTTTCGTTGTTTGGCTCTATTTGCCCGTACAACACACAAGCAGGCAATTCACGCGGGGCTTGCCAGTTAGTATTTAAACCGCCTTTATCACTAAAATAGTGCGCGAAAATAAAGCGATAAAATTGCTCTATGTTTGCCTCTCCACCAAGACGTAAATAGCGCCAAACTTGCTGACTGGTGCTTTCATCGCAGCTGCATAAGTCTTGTAGTTGTGCATCGGCTTGATCGTCGCCCGGTACTACAATCAGTTCGATATCGCGTGCCTTAGCAAGCTCATCTAGTTGCTGGATACCGTAAGGCCAATAGCTAACCCCACCTAACAGAGAGACAACAATCAGCTTGGCGTATTGCAGCACACTGTGCTCGTATAGGTCATAAGCAGCTGGTTTGTTTAGGTTAGCTATGTTTGCCAATCGAATCGAAGGCGTGCTTGATTGCTGTGCAGCTAATCTATCAGCCACTTGCGCGAGTAAGCCTAATGAGGTGTCTTGTGCCGATAGGATGACAATGTCACCGGAGGTCTGC
>CALIFM010000242.1 GCA_938021685.1 uncultured Gammaproteobacteria bacterium
CCTTGCTGTGCGTGATCGCCACCATTGTGTTTCAGTATTGCATTGTGTACCAACACCTAAAAGGCGCGGTTTATTAAGCCTGAAGAGCGGGTGAAAATGCATTAACTAACGGTGCTGCTCGGTGTATGATGGCGGCTTAAATTTTAAAAAAACACCGCCTATGAATACAACAACGCCCACCCCCCTTACCCTGCATTATTGGCCCACCCCCAATGGCTGGAAGATTGCCATTTTGCTGGAAGAACTGGGCTTGCCCTATAACCTGAAAATGGTGGACATCGGCAAAGGCGAGCAATTTGAACCCGACTTTTTAGCCATTGCCCCGAACAACCGCATGCCCGCGATTGTGGACAACGACGGCCCCGATGGCGAACCGATTAGCGTGTTTGAAAGCGGCGCGATTATGCAATACCTCGCGCGCAAGCACGGCCAGTTTTATGGCGAAGGCCCGCGCGAGCAAGTGGAGGTGGAACAATGGCTGATGTGGCAAATGGGCGGCCTTGGGCCGATGGCCGGGCAAGCGCATCACTTTTTGCACTACTCCCCTGAAGAGGTGCCTTACGGCGAGAAGCGTTATACCGATGAGGTGAACCGCTTATACGGTGTGCTGAACCGACGGCTAGCCGAGCGTGATTACGTAGCAGGCCCGTATTCCATTGCCGACATGGCGATTTGGCCCTGGGCCGTTTTGTGGAAACGCCAAGACCAAGACATCGCGCAATTCCCGCACATGCAAGCGTGGCTAAAACGGATAGGTGAACGCCCGGCAGTGATAAAAGGCAAGGCGCTGAGCGAAGAAAGCCGCGGCGATATTGGAACAGACAAAGAGGCGCAGAAGATCTTGTTTGGGCAAAAAGCGACCTAAGCTAAAAATACACTGCAGCAAAGCTGCGCAACAGGGTTGTTGTTAACAAATCGGCACCATGCTGTAAAACCCACCGCTATACATGATCGACACTTCTTCAACCTCAAGTGAAAACAGCCGTGCTGCCTGTGCGGCGAATGTACAGCGCTTTAAGTGGTTTGCTTTTGCCGCCAGCTTTCATGCATCGCTGCCGGTGTTTTTTTTGTTTTTCAGCCAATTTGTATCGTTGGAACAGGCACTGACTCTTGGCGCGGTCTATTATTTGAGCGTGTGCTTCTGGGAGGTGCCATCAGGCTACTTTTCTGATCGTATTGGCCGCCGCTTGACCTTGATTTTAGCCGCCGTCGCCTTTGCGGCTGCCTTTATCGTGTTTGGCATTGCATTCGGACAAAACCACAGCTTTGCCAGCTTGGCACTGGGCCAAGCTTTATTTGCACTCAGTATGGCATTGGTGTCTGGTACTGACAGCGCTTTTTTGTATGACAGTTTAAGAGCTATAAATGAAACTGAGCGCTATGCCGAAGTACAGGCACAGCAGGAAAAATATAGCTACACGGCGTTGACCACCGCCTGCTTGCTGGGTGGCGCCCTGGGCACGATGAATTTAAGTTGGCCATATATGCTGTCGCTGCTGGGTGCGCTGTGGATGTTGTGGTTGGCTTACAATTTTACTGAACCGCCGCCCACAGAAAATGAGCAAGCACAAAGCTTGCTGAGCAATATTCGACACTGCTTAGCCCACCTGAAAAACCCACTGCTGGCATGGCTGTTTGCGGTAATGGTGCTGATATATGGGCTTGAGCATATTCCCTATGAGTATTACCAAGCTTATATAAAGCTGCTGAATCTGTCTTGGCTAAGTGGCAGCGACGATGGCTCGCCTATGGTGTCAGGTGTGGTGATTGCCATCTCCATGTTTGGTGGCATACTAGGCGCAGCCTTAAGCATTAAGTTAGAGCAACGATTGGGCCTCAAGTTATTGCTGCTGCTGGCCTTTGCTTTACAGCTTTTGATTATCGGCAGCTTAGCCCTAACCTTGAACGTGCTGGTACTTGCAGTGCTGATGATGCGTAACTTTGCCATGGCGATGGTGCATGCACCGGCACTGGCATGCATTCAGCCACAGCTGCAAAGCCACTTGAGGGCAACGTACTTATCCATCCAAAGCCTAACGGCACGCTTGCTGCTGTCGGGCGGCCTGCTTGCCTTAGCCAGCAGCTTGCCCGAAGGCCAAAACTTAGATTGGCCCGCACTGTCCGGTGTGCTGCGCTTGGCTCTAATCACAGGCGTGGCCGGCGCGGCGCTCATCATGTTGTGCACGCCTAAGCAACTGACGCAGAGAGCTGAGCAGCCAGAGCCTTAAACTCAGGCTTTACCGCCAAATGGGTGCGTGGACATTTTGCACGCAATCTGTCTTAATAAAGGCTCGTAACAATACCTATTGCAATGGTCAACGCCTTACAAAGTAAACTGCCCGATGTGGGCACCACCATTTTCACGGTGATGTCGAAGATGGCGCAAGACTATGGCGCGATTAATTTGTCGCAAGGCTTCCCTGATTTTGAGCCCGACCCAGCTTTGTTAGCGCGGGTGAATCATCACCTTGGCGGCGGCAAAAATCAGTATCCACCTATGACCGGCATCCCTGTACTGCGCGAGGCGATTGCCACCAAGCTGCAAACACAAAGCCAAGTTAGCGTAAACGCCGAAACAGATATCACTGTGACCAGCGGTGCAACCGAGGCTATTTTCTGCGCCATTCATTGCTGCGTGCACAGCGGCGACGAGGTGATTGTTTTTGACCCAGCTTATGATTCATATGAGCCAGCAGTGGCGTTGGCAGGCGGCAACACCATTCACATTCCTTTGGGCTTGCCCGATTATGGCATCGACTGGGCGGCGCTAGAGCAAGCCATCAACAAACGCACTAAGCTGATTATCATTAACAGCCCCCATAATCCCACCGGGTCGATCTTACGTGCGGACGATCTTGATCGTCTTGCTGCGCTGATTAAAAACCACGATTGTTTGGTGTTGAGTGATGAAGTATATGAACACATCATCTTTGACGACGAAACACACCAAAGCGTGCTGAGCCACCCTGGCTTAAGTCAACGCAGCTTTGCTGTGTTTTCCTTTGGAAAAACCTACCATGCCACCGGCTGGAAGATTGGCTATTGTGTGGCACCAGCAGCGCTGTCGGCCGAGTTTCGTAAAGTGCATCAGTTTAATGCCTTTACCACGGTCACTCCTATGCAATGGGCCTTGGCCGACTTTATGGCATCGCATCCCCAAAACTATACCGACCTGCCGCAGTTCTACCAGCAAAAGCGCGACCTGTTTCGCGAGTTAATCATGCCGTCACGCTTTAAGCTACTACGCAGCGCAGGCACTTATTTTCAACTTGCTGATTACAGCGCTATTTCTGACTTACCTGATCAAGAATTTGCATCGTGGATGACGCAAAAAAAGGGCATTGCAGTGATTCCCCTGTCGCCCTTTTACCAGCAAGCTCCCGACACGCGCATCGTACGCTTTTGTTTTGCCAAGCAAGATGTCACCTTGCGCGAAGCAGCCCAGCTGATTTGCCAAATTTGACGCGCACAACGCCTTTATAACATGAGCCAAACTACAAGCACTGATCTACGTGTAAGCGTGATTCAAGACACATTAAGCTGGCACGACCCAGTAGGCAATCGCGCGCGTTATGACATGTATCTTGAAACGCTCAATACAGGCGATACCGACCTTATCGTGTTGCCCGAGATGTTTAGCACCGGCTTTTCGATGCAGCCGCGCGATGCGTATGAAACTATGGACGGCGACACCGTGGCTTGGATGCGTGAAGGTGCCAAGGCGCTCGATGCAGTGATCACCGGCAGCTTGATTATGCGGCTTGATGAAAACGGTAAAGAGCGCTTTGTTAATCGGATGATTTGGGCGCAGCCCGATGGCGGGTTACAGCATTATGACAAGCGCCATTTATTTCGCTATGCGGGCGAGCATAAGCATTTTGAAGCGGGCAATAAACGTGTGGTGGTGCAGCACAAAGGCTGGCGAATAGCTCTGTTTGTTTGCTATGACTTGCGTTTTCCTGTGTTTAGCCGCAACCGCGATGATTACGATTTGGCTTTATACGTTGCCAATTGGCCCGACGCGCGCCAATTTGCTTGGGATAGCTTGCTGGTGGCCCGCGCGATTGAAAACCAGTGTTATGTTGTCGCTAGCAACCGTCTTGGCAACAATCCGCTGGGCAACAGCTTTAGCGGCGGCAGCGTTATTTTAGATTTTATGGGCCAGGGGCTGCGTGAGTTTGCTGACGAAGCAGTGATGCATACCCAAAGCTTGGACAAGCAGGCCATTGAAGCTTTTCGAAAAGATTTTCCAGCCAGCTTGGACAGCGATGCATTCACTTTAGACTTAGGCGCTAACTAACAACACATGTACTTTATCAATTTAAATCCATCAGTGACACTGACACTTTGATGTAAGGGCGATCATGTTTTAAAAACTGTTTGTCTTGCATTTTAAATCCACGCCGTTTATAAAAGTAGGTCAAATCAAGCTTAGCATCGCACCACAAAGAAGCTAATGAATGTGTCTGAAGTTCAGCAACAATATACTGAATCATTGTTGTACCAATGCCATGACCTTGGTAACGTTTTGACGTTACAAATTTTCTTAACTGTGCCGACCTTTCTTCAATAAAAATAGAGGCTGTGCAAACTATTTCGCTCTCTAACAATGCGCGAAAATGCTAGGCGGCTTTGTCACCTGACACCAAGCAAAACTCCAGCGGTCGATCAGGCCATAAAACTTGTTGGCGCAATATCAGCGTTTGTTCAGCCGTAACCCGTTGAATTTCAATCGGTAACATACTTTTGGTTTGGTTTAATCCAAGCCATTAATCTTTTGAACACTTCATCCTTATTGTAACTTCGGATAACCAGCATCAATAGCTTGCTGTTCAAGGTCTGCAATAGACAGGTAATCTTTCATTTCTACTGCCGCAAAGCCATTTAGTTTGAGCAAATTCCGCGCCGCGCTAGGCATTTGTTGCACGGCTTGGTCCATCAATACAACAAGTACTTTCTCTCCGTCCAAAATATCCAGTGGCTGTTTATTTGCCATAATAAACGGCAAGCCCATTGTGTAAACCGATTGGCCGATGACTTTAAGCTGCGTTGCCAATGCAGGCTGCAACTTCAAAGTATAGGCATAGCTGACCGCATCGATAGCAGCCACGCCTACCTCACCTTTTGCCACTGCTTGCATACTGAGTGCATGGCCGCCAGTAATAATTTGCTTAACAAAAAAAGGCCGCTCATTTTGTGCCTTGGGCCGCAGCATGGCCACCGCATGGCGCAATACATTCATGCCGCTGTTGGAACCGTGGCCACTGATGCCTACGGCTTTGCCTGCAAAATCCGCTAGGCTCGTCTCGCTTGCCTCGCGGCGGGCGATAAACCAACTGCTGTATTGCGCACCCTTGCAGCCCTCGATGGCGAACGTAGGCACCGCGATGGGGCGGTGAGTGGTGGCCCATTTTTTCAGCAAGGGGTAGCCGCAGGTTTGTGCTAGCAAAGTATTGGGGGCTTGGTAAACGGCATCATCAAAGCCAAAACCGAGCTGCAAACCCGCTAAAACATGACCTGTGGCGGCACATTGCTTCACATATAAAGCTCTAAACGTATCAAACCAAGCTTGCCAAGCTTGCTGATAAACTGTATTGGGCGCATA
>CALIFM010000243.1 GCA_938021685.1 uncultured Gammaproteobacteria bacterium
ACATAATCTGGCAGGCTGCTAATCAAAGCAGAAAAATACAGCAATAACTATCACATTCCTATTGGAGGAGAATATGAAGAAAAAACTCATTTTGATCGCAAGTTTGCTAACCGCCATAACCGGTTTTACTGCGCCGGTGCAAGCCGCCTATCCAGAATCACCTGTTCAATTCATTGTGCCTTGGCCACCAGGGGATTTTGAAGATGTTCTAACGCGCATGATTGCGGCGAGAATGGAAGAAAAAACAGGTGTATCTGCCTCTGTAGTAAATAAGCCTGGCGGCGGCGATGGGCCATTTCCTGGTGCACTTGAAGTGTTAAACGGGCCGACAGATGGCTCCATGGTAGGTTCTTTTGTAATTGGTGTGCCCATTGTGGGTCCGGTTATAGACATCGGTATTGAAGAAGACAGTTTTACGCCAGTGGGTATCTTTTTAACTTATCCTTTTGTTTTGGCGTCCAGTGGCGATTCGGGTTATAGCAATATGAAAGAATTAGCTGCATATGCTCAGGAAAATGATGTTGTGCTTGGCCACTTTGGTGCAGGCTTAACACCAACTCGTGCAACATTTGCTGCAGCCAGGAACATGGATTTTGAGTTTGCTGACGATTCCGCATTTGATCTGCTTGATTGCAATTCACTGTCTTCAGGTGATGCTGATGTTATTAACACCACCCTTGCCTTAATAGAGCCTTGTCTTGATGATATTAATATCTTAGCCAATATCGGTTCAGAGCCGATCGGCAAATTGGATGGTGTTGAAACATTGGCTTCACAATCTGGTATTAACGATATTGAACTGTGGAATGGTCTGTTTGTTAAGAAAGGCACGCCACAGGAAGTTGTGGATACTTTAGCTGCTATTGCAGAAGAGACGATGGCAAGTGACGAAGCACAACAACTGATGGCCGAAACTGGCGCTCGTGTTTATTGGCAGAATGCAGAAGAATCTGCAGCACGCATTGTGACGGACAGAGCGAAAAATGCTGAATTGAGTGAATAATTCATCAATGGATGTGTAAAAAGAGTTTTTTAAAAAGCTCTTTTTGCGAACAAATGTATTAACTCAAATAATTTATGTCGTTAGCTGATCCAATTTAGTTGATTATGTAGATTGCTAGCTAATTATCACAATTTGGTTGTCATCACTAGCGCCTTAAGTGTGCGTGATTGAAATAATATTGTGGTCTAGTTTTATTGAGATCTGGTTTTATTGAGGTCTGGTTTTTTTAAGATTTAGATATTTGTTGTGGTCTACATTTGTTGTGGTCTACATTTGTTGTGATCTATATTTGTTGTGATCTAAGTGAAGTGAGGTTGTTGCTAGCGCAGCAACCCCACCTTTACTTAATCGCATTTCAGTTTTGCAGATATATTAATTGACTGATTAACCAAAAATTTATCCGCTACTTCCACCCGTCGGCTCATGAATAGAATCAATCTCGGTATTATTCAAGTAAATCACGATAAGTCTGTGGAGGTGGGTGATGCATTCCCTGATGATGCGCATCGCTTTCGAGATTTGTTTGATCAGCAGGAGCAAAGGTTTAATTACAGAGTTTATATGACCATCGGTGGTGAGCTGCCAAAGAGCATCGATGAGCAGGATGCGTTTTTGATTACGGGTAGCCCATTGAGTGTTCTCGATAAACACATTTTTACAGATGGTTTAATCGACTTTATTAAACGCTGTGACGCTGCAGCAAAGCCATTGATGGGTTCCTGTTTTGGCCATCAGATAATCGCCCTTGCGCTGGGCGGAAAAGTAGAGCGATCTACCGCTGGATTCAACGTTGGTATCGAACACACACACTTTCATGTTATGCGTCATTGGATGCAGCCCGCGTGTGAAAGCTTACCCATGCACGTATTCCATGAAGATCAAGTTACCGAGCTTCCACCAGGCTGTGAACTTCTTGGCTCAAGTGAAAATTGCAGGATAGCGAGTTTTGCGAAGGGGAATCATATATTCACTACACAGTCGCATCCGGAATTTACTCACCCCTTTATGACTTGCTGTCTTGATTATATGGAGGATCAATTAGCACCGGATACAATGCGTAGAGCGAGAGAGTGCTTAACATCAGACAGCGAGGGTAGGATCTTCGCGGAGTGGTGTACGCAATTTTTTAAGGGTCATTAACAATGATAGATGATGGGTATCTCAATCTGTTTAGCCATGACAGTTTTTCTAATGGTGTGCCACATAAAACGTTTGAGCGTTTACGCAAAGAGGATCCTGTTTCATGGACCGATGGGGATAATGACACTAAGGGGTTCTGGAGTCTTACCCGTTATGCGGACATTTCACTGGCAAACAAAGAAAGCTTGATATTTAGCAGCGCACAAGGTATTCGCCTTGAAGATCAAAGCCATGAAGAATACATGGCTCGACGAACTTTTCAGGAAACGGATGCTCCAGAACATGCAGTGACACGTCGAATGGTTAACCCTCAGTTTACAGTTCGGTCTATCTCTGAATACGAGGTTGTTATTCAGGCCCTTGCCGCAAGCATTGTAGACGAGGCCGTTAAGTTAGAGGAATTTGATTGTGTCGATGTTATTGCCAAACAACTGCCTATGATGATGTTGGGGCGCATTCTGGGGTTGCCAGATGAAGACCTTGATTGGCTCGTAGAAAAAGGCGATGCCTTAATTGGAAATTCTGACCCAGACTTTACATCGACTGTTATCGACAAGATGGATACCAGTGCGTATAGCATGATGCCATTTCGCAGCCCTGCTGGGGTGGAGCTCTATGACTACGCTGCCGATGTAATGGCAGGAAGACGAAAAGTCGATAAATCTGGTGTGTTATCTCAAATGCTTGATGCAGATAAAACACTGGATGAACTTGAATTTAAGAATTTCTTCTGTTTGCTCATTGCAGCCGGAAACGACACCACGCGCTATTCTATTGCGATGGCATTG
>CALIFM010000244.1 GCA_938021685.1 uncultured Gammaproteobacteria bacterium
CTTGGTATGGAACAGTACAAGCCTAAGCCAAAAGAAGTAAAGCCATGGACTGTTAGCGAAATCATAAACGGTAGACGTGATTCAGATGATTGAGTTTTTAACTTTGCTCGACAGTAAAGGTGCATCATTTCCAGATAACCAGGAGCCGATTAAGACTAGCCAGGCGTGTCCTCAATGCCATGGCAAGCGATCAAATCCACAGCCATCAAAACCAGATCCAAAGCGCAAGTATGCCGATCCAGATTGTTGGCGTTGTGGTGGTTCAAGGAAAATTAGAAGCGTTGGCCGGCAGACACAAGATAGCCCTGGATATCAGGACAAAGGATTAACCCCAAGTTACATTGCCGGACTCTGTTCAGGAGTACCTCAGCATAAGGTTGATGCTGGCATGGTATACGTTTGTCACTCAAAAACCTCAGCCGATAGATTGTTAAATTATGTGATCAAAAATCGATTGTCTAAACAGGCGGCAAGATGGAAAATGGAACCTGAAAAGGCCGCTGAGCGTGCGGCAGGGCTTGCACAAGCGGCCTTGATCGACTTAGCCATATATCCAGACACATTGCGCCATGAGGATTATGCTGCAATGCTGAGCGTGCACAAGAGCACTTGGCAAGAAAACTGGCGAAGCCGGCAGTATGAAATTTTCAAAGAGCTTAAAACATGGTGCGATGATTTAAATGTACATATGTCTAGGATGCACCGGCCTAGTATTGACAGACCCGCTGAGCGGGGTTAGTATTTCTCTATTATGCCAGTCTTGTGCAAAAAACACTGAAAACCCGCGTTATCTCAGGCTTGTTTAAGGAGCCGATTAAGATTGTTTACTTTGATTTTAAGGTTGCGCATGATCGATTGTTATCTGGTAATGATGTTTTGTGTTTAAGAAACAATGAGCGCATTTCGATGAATGATGGAATCATTAGGGTTAATTTTGATTATATAACTCATCAAGAGTTTATAAATTCATTTTCTCATGATCACTTTAAAGACGCATGACGCCAGAACAAAAACGCAGCAAGGCCCAAGACGAAATGTTGCGCCAGGCGATGACTGCAGGCCGGCCAAGCCTCATTGGCAAGATCAACCGATTCCTGTGGCCTGATTGTAAAGACTGTGCAGGGTGGCGCGGCGTTGCAATAGGGCTTATACCTTTTATTGTTTTATCGATTTACCTGTACATTAGGTGATACCCAATGGCTAAGTTTGATGATGGTGTTACGCGCAACCCTTACCACCCAAAAGGCAAGCAAGTTTTTGCTGTTAACTTTGACAAGCTAAGCTTTAGAGCTAATGGCAAGAGCTATGAGGCAAAGGATGTGCTTGGCGCTTTCCCCAAAGTCAACGCAATGCTCCTTATGGTTCGCGATGATGATGGCAACGTTGTTTTAAATGATGATGGCGATATGCCAATTACAAAGGATGTTCTCGGAACCATTGAGATAATTGGCAAGCCTGAAAGTTGCGGCTGTTCTGCATCATCATTGCAAGTGCCTAAGTGGTGGGATGTAAAGCTTGTCAATTAACATAACAATGTTAACCAATCTACCTAAAGTTGTAGATAACATTGCAAAGTTAGAATCCGAAGTATTACCCAAAGTAAAAAGCATTGCCGTTGAGTCTGCAGTCAGAGCAGGCGGCAACGCAATGGCCGTTGATGGCAAGCACTCTTTAAGCGATCCGATACCGGTTGTATTCGATGGTAAGAAAACGCGTATACGTAGAGGCTGGATAGTTTGGGATTGGGATGAAAAGTCTGATATAAAAAAGCGTGGCGGCGATGCACAAGGTATTGTGCAAATACAAGGCTTGGCAACAACGCCAGAAGCAAGAGAGGAACAAAAAGAAGCCATCAGGCGAAACATTTACGGAAGTATTGAGCGCGAGGGCGTAACGCCTGCAGTGCCATTTTTAATAAAGCCATCAGCAAAGCTTTTAAGACAAAAATCTATTAGAGGTTTGCCATTTAAGATCGATCAATATGGCAACATAAAAAACTATAGGTCTGCAATGAAAAAAGCGACTTCTCAGCCTCAGAAATTTTTTCAAGTTCCTTTGGGTGAAAAAGGCGGCGGCAGATTAAACAACGGAATCAAGTTGCCGCCTGGCCTCTACATGAGAAAAACCAGAAAAAGGAAATATAAACGCCATCCTGTAACCGGTAGGAAAGGCGGGCCATATGGCGATGAAAAGACACTAGAAACCGTTAATATAATTACGGTTTTGCGTTACTACTATATACGCGACTTTAAAGCCAAGTGGGATTTTAGGGATGAGACTGTTAAGGCTATGCGCAAGGAGTATGGGCTTGCATTTCAGCGCCAGCTAAACAGGGAAATAGTTAAGCAATTAAAGTTAAAGCCAGGTGGCGCATTGCCTAGTAATCTTGTATCAGCGTCAAAGCTTAGGTAATCCATTGAGCGAAACAAAAATAAAAGAACTGCGCAACCTATTGGCGCAAGCGAGCGATATTTTGAATGATTTAAGTTGCCCAGTAGAAGTAAAAGACGGTGCCAATGAGTTGCACGAGCCTTTAAATTTTAGGTTTGATGGTCATGCTGGCGAGGTAATAAATCATCAAAAATCATCGGTTTATAGGGTTCAGAATTTAAATGCATCAGGCCCAGGATCATTAGCCGCTGCACCGGCTGACTCTTATGTGATATTCCCCAACCTATCGGGCACGATAAACACAGCCACAGCAATGATCTATACCAATCCTGATATATGGGTGCTTGGCCAAACATCGCCTAGTGGTATACAGATCAGAGGTGGTAGTGCTGCAGATCATCAAGGTTTGGTTGATATTCGAGCCGATGGCCATGCATGGCAGCACGTAAGGATAAGGCCGGACTTGCCAAACACAGCAAACAATTGTTGCCATGGCCCGATGATCTTCTATCGAGTTAATAGCGGTGTTGCCGATCATATGTCCCTGTATTGGGGTGATGATGATTGCATGGACTCATTTGAGAGCGACAATGTAACGGTATCGCATTGCATTATTGCCGAGGGCTTGGTAACACCATCTAAATCTGCCAGGGGCTCAATAGCCTCTAGGGGTAATGGTATTTCATACATTGGCAACCTGTTCGCTCATCACAGCTTGCGCGGGCCTCTAGGGCAAGATTTAAATGTTGGTGATTTTGTTAACAATATTCAGTACAACATGATAAGAAGCTTGGAAGTGCAAAGCATCAACGGCAGTCCGGCTAATTACAATGTTGAGTGCAATATACAAATCGATGGCCCTGACTCGGCGGGTTCATTTTGGCAAGATTATGGCGTGCAGGATAGCGCTGGTGCCATATCTGTGTATTCATTTGATAACAAAGCGCTGCAGAGTGCCAATCAAGATTGTGCAACAGCGCCAGAGGTTTTCTGGTTTGATTCCTTATCACAAGGCGGGGCTTTGAATGCGGCAGCATCAACAGCATTTACATCGACGCCTTTTGATTGTCCGCGCAAAAACAAAATTCCTGTGTGCGATGTATTAGATGCTCATTTGCCAACTGTAGGTGCTAGCCATAACCGTGATGCGCTTGATGCGCGAGTTGTTGGCGATGTGCTTAGTGGTACTGGCTCATTGGTTAGCGCTCCTGGCCCTTGGCCTCCAATGACTGGTGGCAATTCTAAAGACCCTTGGGACTTTAACAACCCTGATCAATTATCAGCAGATATCAAGGCTGAGTGCGGCATTGACCCAACAAACACCAGCACTCACCTAACAAATGAGAATGGCGGGAATTTAAACGATTTTCTTTATATTCTGGATTATTGCGATATGGGGCCGACAAAGGGCTTGATCGGTGGGTAATTAACCATGCAATGCCCTATAGCACTGCAATCTAACCGCATATGGGTTAACAGGGAAACGCCTCCTGTATTGGATAACCCTGATTGCTACAAGATATCTGATTTGCAGCCAGCAACCTGGCCAGCGTTTGGCATTGTCTGTTCGGGTATGGTGTATGCCATATTTGAGCCCGATAACACGAAAGATATCTACATTGATCTAGAGGGCCAAATGTTGCCTTATGGAATCATTGTTAACGGTGGGCGTAATGCCATACTAACTAACGGTGGTTTTGATTTAGAAGTACAGCCAGGGTGTGATGTTGGCCAGTTGCCAAACCTACCATTACCTAACCATCCTAACTCTAACATTCACCCGAGGATGCCGGCAGGCGGTGCCATCATCATGGCTCAATGGGGTACAACCTGGATAGAGGGGATACATGGCCTGGCCAATGGTATAGAAATGGATTGGATAATCAGCCGTAACGGTTGGCACCCAACGACTAGCCAGACAGCGGCTCAAGCATTGCAGAGCCATGATTTCCACATCATCAACTCACGGTTTGAGGGATGGGAGAATCAAGGAGCCACAGCCAATCCAAATATCGGTGATGGCATACACGGTGATCTATTCCAGAATCAAGGAACCAGCGACCCGCTAAGGCTGTTAAGTGTTGAGAATGTTACGGGCCTAACGTCCGGTGAAGGGATAACAAACAGCTCATTCCCGCCAACTGGCGAGGTAAGAATTAACAACTATTACTATGATTACTCGGCACCATACATTGCCGATGATTATCTAGACGGAACACAGCAAGGCGTTGCATTGGCCACCAACTCGCCTAACATCGATATCACTGCAATGAAGTATCGCAATGGTGCAGGCGGGCCATTAGCCATACAGGATAACAGCGGTGTTAATGGGCCAGCGGGTAGTATTTATTATGTGGATCCGGCTGATGCGAACGGCACCAATCTATTAGCGCTCCAAGGGTTAGAGAGAATACCAGGCTCAGCAACATCAGGCGAACCATCACCGGTTGCCGCGTGCGATGCTGCACCGGCTGCATTGGTTGGCCCTGCTTATCAGTCGCCTTTCGGATACAGTTATTGTCAGTAAGTGTGATAAGCTGATATGTGTATATTTGTACACATAAGGTAAGTGATAATGCTCTACAACTTGAGAGCTAGGTTTGATTTCTTATCGGGATTCTTTGCTGCAATGATAGCCATAAGCTTTCATGCTGAGCCCGTAAGCTATCACGTTCATGACGCATTTATAATTAGCGCCAAGGCGTTTGTGTTGCTAACGCTAATCGATATGGCTAAGGGATACCTAGCAAGCCGTAAGTCAAAGGCCGATCAACATGGCGGGGCTGCATAATGCCTATAGACCATAAACCCTTGAAGCCATGCCCACTAGGCGAGGAAGCCTACTATATGACAATGGATGCCAATGGCCCTTGCGCTCATTGGATAACAGGGATGAACTCACCTTGGGTATTAGTAAGGCATCACGTTAAAGGTATCAGCGGTGCAATCAGCTACACCGAGACTGTTGATGAGTTTGTGGATAGATGGAACAACAGAACAAAGCCAAGCCTTGGCATAGATAAGGATTACGTATTAACTAATGATCTAGTGTTGTGTAAAGGCACCACGCTAGGGGCAGTGGTAGAAAAAATAAGAAAACTCTTCCCTGAAAAGATGTAGTAATACTACATAAATGTAGTTTTGTTACAAGAAAGGCGATAACGATATGATTATGATGAGAGCGTTGGTCAGTTTGGAAATAAAAAGGTACTTCCTGGAGCCTCTACACAACGCGGGGATTTGC
>CALIFM010000245.1 GCA_938021685.1 uncultured Gammaproteobacteria bacterium
CGGGCAAGAGCACGCTGGCAGCAGCGTTAACGGGCCGTGATGGCTATGAAGTAACTGGCGGCAGCGCAACATTTTTAGGTGATGACTTGTTGGAGATGGAGCCAGACGAGCGCGCGCAAGTAGGTTTGTTTTTGGGCTTTCAATACCCAGTGGAAATCCCAGGTGTGTCGAATGTGTATTTTTTGAAAGCAGCGGTTAATGCGGTGCGCAGAGCGCAAGGGCGCGACGAGCTGGATGCAATGAACTTTCTTAAGCTAATTCGTGAGAAAGCGGCGCTGATGGAAATGCGCGATGAGTTTATGCAGCGCTCAGTGAACGAAGGTTTTTCGGGCGGCGAGAAAAAGCGTAACGAAATTTTACAAATGACGATGCTTGAGCCTAAGCTCGCGATTTTAGATGAGATTGATTCTGGCCTCGACATTGACGCACTGAAAGTGGTGGCCAAGGGCGTAAATGCGCAAAAAGATGCTAACCGTTCGGTGCTGTTGGTCACGCATTATCAGCGTTTATTGGAGTACATTGTGCCGGATTTTATTCACGTGATGTCAGATGGAAAAATCATTAAGTCGGGCGATAAGTCACTGGCGCTGGAGCTAGAAGAAAAAGGCTACAGCTGGATTGATGGTGCAGCGGCCTAATCGAGTAAGGTAAGATGACAACGCATTTAGATAAATTTATTGCCGTATCGCCAAAAGAAATGGTGGGCGCCCGTTTCGCTTGGCTTGACGATGCCCGTGAGGCAGGCAAAGCGCGCTTTAATGCACTGGGTATTCCCACAGTTAAAAACGAAGATTGGAAATACACTAATTTACGCGCCTTAGCCTCTAAGCAATTTAGTGCCGCCAGCCACGATGACCAGGGTGATGCAGCTGAGATGGCGACGCTCTCCAGCAGTAAGTTGGATGCATACCGTTTGGTGTTCGTCAATGGTATTTTTCAGGTAGATAAGACTGGCCTTGCTGGCTTGCCCAGCACAGCGATAGTATGCCCTGTGTCTGAAGCGCTAGAGCAACACAGCGAAAAAGTGCAGATGCACTTTGCAGCCACATTGCCCGATGAGCCTAATGCCTTTGCTAGCCTCAATAATGGTTTGTTTGAAGACGGCGCGTTTATTCATCTTGGGCAAGATGTACAACTAGGTAAGCCCATTGAGTTGGTGTTTATCAGCAGCGGCGAGCAAACATTGAATATGCCGCGTAACTTAATTTCCTTGCAACAAGGTGCACAGGCCAGCGTGGTGGAGCGCTATTTATGCGCGGCTGACAGCAGCGCTTTGTGTAACGCCGCCACCGAGGTGGATTTGCAGCAAGGCGCGCAGTGTGACTATTACTTAGTGCAGGCAGCCACTGAGGCAAACAAAGCCAGCCATATTGGCGGCACTTGGGTGCGCCAAGCAGCGGATAGCCGTTTTAGTGCACGTACCATTACTATGGGCATGCAGTTGGTGCGTAATGAATTGAAAGTGACTTTAGCAGGCGAACAAGCACACACCGATTGCATTGGCTTTTTTATGGGTGATGGCCGCGAGCATATTGATAATCACACCACTATTCGCCATAGCGTACCAAACTGCACTAGTCGTGAAGTATACAAAGGCATTTTAGACGGCCGTGCGCGTGGGGTATTTCATGGCCGTGTGATGGTGGACGAGGACGCGCAGCAGACCTTTGCTGAGCAAGAAAACGCCAATCTGTTGTTGTCACGTGATGCCGAGGTGGACACCAAGCCGCAGCTGGAAATTTATGCCGATGATGTGAAGTGTTCGCACGGCGCTACGGTGGGCGAGCTGGACCCTAAACAGATTTTTTATTTGCAGTCGCGCGGCATTGATAAGGTTTCGGCGCGTGCGTTACTGACTTATGGCTTTGCAGCTGAAGTGTTAGATGAAATTGACATTCCTGAGCTAAAAGCGCAGTTGCAGCAGCGCGTGGTGAACACGATGGATATGGACGACCTAGATAACTTTTTTAGCTAGTGCTATTGGAATAGAAAAGACAACTAATTAAGCAATGAAACATGTAAATGTAGATGTACCCAGCACTGAGACTGCGCCCAGCAAAGGCGATAGTGTTTTTGACCAACTGGAGCAGAATATGCAAAATGCGCAAGAAACGATTGCGCAGCAGGCAGAAGACCAGCCAGCGGCGGCTGAAGGCTCGCTGGCCGATAAAGTGGTGGCTGCTTTGAAGGAAATATACGACCCAGAAATCCCAGTCAACATTTATGATTTAGGTCTGATTTATCGTGTGGACATCGACGACAGTGGCGATGTAGAAATCGACATGACCTTAACTACCCCAGGTTGCCCCGTGGCGCAGTCATTTCCAGGGATGGTGGAAAACACGGTGGAAAAAGTGCCGGGCGTGACATCGGCTAAAGTTGAGTTGGTATGGTACCCACCGTGGACGCAAGAGAATCTCACTGAAGAAGCTCGTTTACAACTGGGTTTGATGTAAATCATCTCTTACGGTTAATCATAGGAGCGCACGATGTCTGAATGGGTAACAGTGGGGCCAGTAGGTTCAATTAAAGACGGCGAAAACACCATCGTGGATGTCGACAATGTGATGGTGGCAGTGTTTTTGCAAGATGATGAATACATCGCCATTGAGGATGTTTGTCCGCATGATGGCAGTGAAATTGCCAGTGGCTGTTTGAAAAATGGTATTTTGGAATGCCCGCACCACGGCGCAACTTTTGAGCTTAAAACAGGTAATGTGCTTACTCCGCCGGCATACGAGCCATTGGAGATGTTGCAAGTGCAGGTGGTAGATGGCTTAATCCAAGTGCGTGACCACCGCTGGGACTAAGCGCGCGCGCCGAAGCATATAAAGTAATTGATGCAGCATTCTACTGCACGCCAGTTTTCAGGTATTGCAAAGCTATATGGTGGGCCTGCCGTACAGCTGTTTGCACAAAGTCATATAGTAGTGGTGGGCGTGGGCGGTGTAGGGTCTTGGGTGGCCGAAGCGCTGGCGCGTAGCGGCATTGGCCACATCAGCTTGATTGACATGGATCATGTCAGCGAGTCGAATATCAACCGACAACTGCACGCTTTACACAGCACTTTAGGGCAGGCAAAGGTGGCGACCTTGAAAACTCGACTATTAGACATCAATCCACACTGCAAGGTGTATGCAGTGGATGAATTTTTTGAGCGCAATGAGCCAGCAAAGCATTTAGGTAGCGATGTCAACTATGTGATTGATTGCATCGACAGCGCGCGCGATAAAGCTGCGCTGATTGCGCATTGCAAACGGCAAAAAATGCCAATTATTAGTGTTGGTGGTGCAGGCGGTAAGGATGACCCTTTAAGTATTCGGGTACTGGATTTGTCGCGCACCCAGAAAGATAGCTTGCTATCAAAAACGCGAAAAGTGCTGCGCCAAGAATATAGTTTCAGCCGTAACTTAAAGCGCCGTTTTAGTGTGCCAGCTGTCTATTCCATCCAGCAACCCGTGCATTATGCTCCTGATGATGTTGCTGCCCAAAGGCCTGAGACGGGCTTGAATTGTGCAGGCTATGGCTCGGTTACGCATATGACTGCAAGCTTAGGCTATGTCGCGGTTGCGCAGGTGTTACGTCGGCTGGTAAAAGAATTTTAACTTTTAGCTGCCTTTTTATTGGCTACGCCGCTAGGCACATGACCTGTTGGCACGTGCTGACGGGTGGACTCGCAATGGCCTTGCTGATCGTCAAAAAAGATGTCGGCTTGAAAAGTATTTAAAAACTCACCTTTATCCATGCCGCCTAAAAATACGGCTTCGTCGATACGAATGTTCCACGCGCGTAAGGTACGAATTACGCGCTCGTGCGCGGGTGCAGACCGCGCCGTCATCAGCGCAGTTCGGATCGGTGATTTGTTTGCCTTAAAAGCGGACTGAATATGATGCAGGGAAGCTAGAAAGGATTTAAACGGGCCACCTGGCAAGGGTTTTTTAGCGGCTTTTGTTTCGCGTCGCGTAAATGCTTCAAGGCCTTTTTGCTGATAAACTTTTTCAGCTTCGTCCGAGAACAGCACAGCATCACCGTCAAAGGCAATGCGTAGCTCATCCGATTGATCAGCGTCGTTTTTAGTTCTACTGGGCAAGATGGTGGCTGCCGCAATATTAGCGTCTAATGCAGCGCTGACGTCTTGCGGGTCGGCTGATAGAAATAAATCCGCGCCGAAAGATTTGGCATAGCCCCAAGGCGATTCGCCGCCCGTGAACGCTGCGCGAGTGATGGCTAATTTATGGTGCGCGATGGAGTTGAAAATGCGCAGCCCTGTGTCGGCGCTGTTGCGTGAAATCAGCACCACTTCCACTTGTGTGTCGGTTTCGCTCAATTGATTTAAAGACAATAGCTTTTGCGCCAAGGAAAAGGCTACACCTTTTTCCAGTATTTCGTTTTCATGCTCAAGCTGGTATTGGTAATAGGCGTCTACGCCTTCTTTGATATAGATTTCATGCCCTGCTTCAAGATCAAACAACGCCCTCGAGGAAATGGCTATGACTAAGGCGTTGTCAAAATTAACGGACATGCAAAATGGCGGTGTTTAAATAAACGATGCTTTTAATGTGGAGGGTGAGACAAGCCTTTACAAGATGCTGAAGCAAATCATTGAGATTGCAAGCACAGTATGGCAAAGCTTCTGCCCAAATACAAGCAAGGCGACGCACACCCATCAAATGCGTAGCAAAGAGAGCAACCGCTAAAGACCTTTTACAATCTCGCGAATGAGCCTGGGCCCTTTATAAATAAACCCTGTATACAATTGCAAAGCATCGGCCCCTGCCTGCAGCTTGGCCTGCGCTTGTGCCAAGCTGTCGATGCCACCGCTGCCAATAATGGCCACCTCGCCTTGTAAGCGTTGATAAAACTGCTGAATGCAATCGGTTGCTTGCTCTGCCAGCGGCACGCCGCTTAAGCCGCCTGCTTGCTCAGCATGGCGATGCCCGCTTACGCCATCTCTGGCTAAAGTGGTGTTGGTGGCAGCAAGACCATCCATGCCGTATTTGAGCAAGCCTTTGGCGATGTGGTCAATTTCGTGGCTAGCTAAATCGGGTGCGACTTTTAGTACTAAGGGCCGATCAAAGCCGTGCTGATCTTGCAGGGCTTTACGGGTTTCGCTGAGGCGCTGTAGCAGAGCGTTGAGCGAAGCATCGTTTTGTAATTCACGTAGGTTTTGAGTATTAGGGGATGAAATATTCACGCAAATATAATCGGCTACGGGATAGACTGCCTGCATACCTAGTACATAATCATCTTGCGCTTGCTCGATGGGGGTGGCCGCGTTTTTGCCGATGTTTAGGCCTTTCACTACATTGTTATCCGTGCGTTTGATGTTGTCTAAAAACGCATCAAGGCCGATGCTGTTGAAACCCATTCGGTTAATAATGGCTTGATGCTTAGCTAAACGAAACAAGCGCGGCTTGGGGTTACCTGTTTGTGGCTGCGGCGTCACTGTGCCGTATTCAATCCAAGCAAAGCCTAAAGCGGCAAGAGCATTGCCTGCTACGCCCTGTTTGTCTAGGCCCGCCGCTAAGCCAAGGCAATGCTTAAGTGGCAAGCCCATCAGGCGAACTGGCTTGGCGGGTAAGCGATCAGCATAAAGCCGCTGTAAAGCATTTTTGGCGAGACGATTATCAGCCGCCAGTTGCAGCGTTTTCATCGCCACATCATGCGATTTCTCCGCCTCTATGCGAAACAGCAGTGGACGCAGTAAGGCGTAGCTCAATTTAGCTCATCGGGTTGTAAATGTCGCCATTTGCCTGGCGGCAATTTACCGAGTCGAATGCCGCCAATACGCACTCGCAGTAAGCGGATAACTTTTAAATCCGCCAGCTCACACATGCGGCGAATTTGCCGCTTGCGGCCTTCGGTCAGGGTGATGCTCATGTGTTGGCCGTCGATGCGTTTGACCCGTGCCGGACGTAGCGCTTTGCCGTCCAAGCGCAGACCATGACGTAGGAGAGCAAGGCTAGCGTCGTTGATTTCACCGCGCACCCACACTAAATACTCTTTTTCAATTTTAGATTTTTCGCCAATAATCTGACGAGCCACGCGGCCGTCTTGGGTGAGCACTAGCAGGCCTTGCGAATCAATGTCTAAGCGCCCTGCCGGAGCAAGGCCCAGTTGCTTCACTTTAGCGGCTTGGTCTTTTGGGCCAGCATAATTTTCAGGTGTAATCAGTACGCTGGCGGGCTCATAACCTTCTTCGGGCAAATTAGACACATAGCCCATTGGCTTATTTAGCACAACCGTCACCAAGTTATCTTGCTGGCGCTGCGCTTGATTTTTCAACGCAATGTGTTGAGAGGGCCGCACCTTGCTACCAAGTACATCCACGACTTTGTTGTCGACCAATACCAATCCTTGTTCGATATAGCGATCTGCTTCGCGCCGCGAACATAGGCCGCGATGGGCCATTTCTTTGGACAGCCTAACTAAGTCGTCGCTCATGGGCCGATTTAGTTAGCGGCTTAAGCCTTAAGCAGTGCATGCGTAGCTTCGGCAGCATTACCGATGTACGCAGCAGGGGTCAGTGCTAACAGCTGTGCTTTGGCTCCATCGGGAATGGATAAATCATTAATAAAGCTGCGCAATGAGTCTTGGTTGATACCGCCTTGGCCGCGGGTGAGTGTTTTAAGTTTTTCATACGGCTCTTGCTCGCCATAGCGGCGCATCACGGTTTGAATTGGCTCGGCCAGTACTTCCCAAGCATCGTCGAGATCAGCATTCAGTCGTGTTTCGTTCACCTCTAATTTGCTAAGGCCGCGCTTGACCGACCGCAGTGCAATGCTTGTGTAACCAAGCCCCACGCCCAAGTTGCGCAGCACGGTGGAGT
>CALIFM010000246.1 GCA_938021685.1 uncultured Gammaproteobacteria bacterium
AGTGGTGATGAGTAACGGCGATTTTGACGGCTTAGTGAATAAATTGACCTAGTAAACTATAAATTTTATGGCATTTGACTGGAACTATTTTGCCTAACAACAAACTAAGCCTAGTAAGCTTGGGCAAGCCTAGGCAAGTTTAGGTAAATATTCACAGTGAATTCACCTGTGTGATTTACAATTTAACCCGCACCAACTGTAACCTCAAATTTAAAAATAACCAATATGAATATTAAAAACACCCTTATTGCCGTTTTATCTGGCCTGCTATTTATCAGCAGCGCATGGGCGCAGAGCGACGCTTTTGAAGAAGGCACACATTACGACGTAATGGAAACCATTCAGCCCATTTCTACGGGCGATCAAATTGAAGTATTGGAATTATTTTATTACCACTGTCCGCACTGCAACCAACTAGAAGCACCTTTGCACGAATGGCTGAAAAACGGTAAACCTGACAATGCTGACTATGTGGCTTTTCCTGCCATTTTTGCCCCTAAGTGGGAAGCAGCGGCGCGCACTTTTTACACCCTGCAAGCATTAGGCCTTGAAGAAGAACTGCACCCTAAAGTGTTTTACGCTTATCATAGCGAGCGTCGCAACAAAATTACCTCACCTGATCAATTGGCAGAGTGGGTAGCTGAAAACGGCGGTAACGCACAAGACGTGCTAGATACCTATGAATCATTCACTGTCAACTCTAAAATTGACTTTGCCAACAAGATGACGCGTGAATACGGCATCACCGGCGTGCCGGCCATCATTGTTGATGGCAAATATCGCACCAGTGTATCCAAAGCAGGTGGCCACGACGCTTTGTTTGAGCTGATTAACTTTTTAGTCGCTAAAGCAGCAGCGGAACGCGATAGTTAAGATCATTACAGCAAACGATCGCCCCCATTTATACGGGGCCATCTGGTATCATTTAAGGCCGGCAACATTGCCGGCTTTTTAATGCCTGTCTGCCACGTACCACCACTCTATTATGGCTTTACTCACAATTAAAGATTTGTCTATCGCGTTTGGCGTACACCGTCTTTTGGAAAATGCCTCATTGACTATCAACGCGGGTGAACGCATTGGCATACTGGGCAGAAACGGTGAGGGTAAATCCACTTTACTTAAGATCATCAGCGGACAAATTGCGCATGATACAGGCGAACTGCAGGGCTTGACTGAACTCAAGGTAGCCAAATTAGACCAAGCACCCAATTTGCAGTCTAATGAAAATGTATTTGCCGTGGTGGCCAGCGGCTTAGGACCAATAGGTAACGCGTTAGCCCAATACCGCACCCTGTCGCAGCAAGTGGACGAATGTAGCATGGAACAACTGGCTGATTTGCAAAGTCAGATTGACGATCAAGATGGCTGGGCCTTGTTCAACAGCGTAGAAAAAGTGATCTCGCGCCTAGGGCTGGATGCCAATGCCACCGTATCAAGCCTGTCTGGAGGCTGGCAGCGACGAGTGTCATTGGCACGCGCTTTAGCAATAGATCCCGACCTGCTGCTGCTGGACGAGCCCACTAACCATTTAGACATTGAATCTATCGCTTGGCTGGAGAAGCACTTGCTACAATTTCGCGGTGCACTGTTATTCGTGACTCACGACCGCGCTTTTTTAAGCCAAGTTGCCACATGTATTGTCGACCTTGACCGAGGACAGCTGGTCTCGTGGCAAGGGAATTACCAAGATTATTTGCGCCGCAAAGCCGCTGCGCTAGAAGAAGAAGCACGCCAAAATGCCGAGTTTGACAAAAAGCTTGCGCAAGAAGAAGTATGGATTCGGCAAGGCATCAAAGCACGCCGCACCCGCAATGAAGGCCGTGTGCGCGCCTTAAAAGCACTGCGCGAAGAGCGCAAAAAACGCCGCGACCAACAAGGCAATATTAATCTAAAGGTAGAAACAGGTGAGCGCTCGGGCAAACGCGTGGTCGAAGCAGAAAACCTGTACTTTTCTTTTAAAGACGCCGATCGACCCAAGCCAATAGTGCAAGGCTTTTCCACCACGATTATGCGCGGCGATCGCATCGGGCTGATTGGCCCAAATGGCGTGGGCAAAACCACTTTAATCAAACTGCTGCTTGGCGAAGTTGAACCTGACAGTGGTGAAGTAAAGCTGGGCACTAATGTCAGTGTGGCTTATTTCGACCAGCTACGCGCCGCGATTGACCCAGAAAAAACTATTGCTGAATTTATCGGCGAAGGCCGTGATGAAATCACCATTGGTAGCCGCAAGCGCCATGTCATCTCTTACTTGGGTGATTTTTTGTTTACCCCAGCACGTGCTCGCTCACCAATTAAAAGTTTATCAGGTGGCGAGCGAGCCCGCGTTCTTCTTGCGTATTTGTTCTCTAAGCCTGTTAACGTGCTCGTAATGGACGAGCCAACGAACGATTTAGATATCGAAAGCCTTGAGCTGCTAGAAGAGCTATTAATGGATTTTGCTGGCACCGTTATTTTAGTCAGCCACGACCGCACCTTTATGGATAATGTCATTACTAGCAGCTTTGTTTTTGAAGGCGAAGGCCTCATTAATGACTATGTAGGCGGTTATAGCGATGCGATGGCGCAAGTGGCGGCGCATAGCAAACAACCCAGCCCAGCGGCAAGCAGCAAAAAAAGCAACCAAGCGCTAGATAAAAAAATTACTGCTGCAGCGCCATCGCAGAGACCAAAAAAATTGGCTTATAAAGAGCAACAAGAGCTAGCAAAATTACCCTCACTGATTGACGAATGTGAGCAGAAAATCGAACAGCTGGGCCTAAAACTTGCTAACGGCGAATTATACAAAAATCAGCCCGACGAAGCGGTCAAGATCAATACACAGCTAACGGCATTGAACGAACAGCTGGAACAGCACTATACGCGATGGACACAACTAGAAGGCTAAACAAACATGCGACAAAATAAAACTGCCTGTCGCTGCCGTTTTCTTTTGTCTAAAATAGTCCCTAGCACTTCTATGTGCGAATTTATATTTGCTAACCAAACTCCATTGCAACGTTAGCTTGTTACTAGCTGTACCTAAATCTAATTAATCTTTTAAATTTCCAATTGATTATCCGCTAAAATAACCCAAAGAAATGGCCCTATTGGACCACACTAAATTTATTACGGATTGAACACAATGAGCGCTGCACCGACCCACGCCGACGTTAGCGAAATTTACCATCAGCCACTGCTGGAATTAATTTTTCAGGCCGCCTCGGTTCATCGTGAGCACAACAATCCTCGCGAAGTTCAAGTCAGCAGCTTAGTTTCAATCAAAACAGGGGCTTGCCCAGAAGATTGTTCATACTGCTCACAATCAGCGCGTTTTAAAACCGATATCAAAGTTGAAAAGTTAATGCCCTTGCCCGAGTTAATGTACAAGGCGCATGCTGCTAAAGATGCGGGCGCATCACGATTGTGCATGGGAGCCGCATGGCGCAGCGTGAAAGACAACAAGGACTTTGACCATGTGCTAGATATGGTCGCACAAGTCAATGATCTTGGCTTGGAAGTTTGCGCTACCTTAGGCATGCTCACTGCTGAGCAAGCACAAAAGCTGGCCGATGCAGGTTTATATGCTTATAACCACAACTTAGACACCAGTCGCGATTACTACGACAAGGTGATTACTACCCGCACCTATGACGACCGCCTAGAGACCATCGATCATGTGCGCAAAGCAGGCATCACCGTGTGCTCGGGAGGCATTATTGGTTTAGGCGAAGCCGAAGATGATCGCATCAGCATGCTAGTGACGTTGGCCGGTTTGCCCGTGCCGCCTGAATCGGTACCGATCAATGCACTGGTGCCGATTGAAGGCACGCCCTTAGGCGAGCAGAAGCCGGTTAATGTGTGGGAAATGCTGCGCATGATTGCCACCACTCGTATCTTGATGCCACACACTGTAGTGCGCTTATCTGCTGGTCGCAACGAAATGAGTAGTGTGGAGCAAGCCCTGTGTTTTATGGCAGGTGCCAACTCGATTTTTGCTGGCGATAAGCTGCTGACCACACCTAATCCCGATTTTAAGGATGATAACGAGCTGTTCGCCCTGCTGGGTTTACAGGCGAAAAAGCCAGACAACAATTTACCTGAATCTACACGGCCTTTCGCCAATAAAACAGCAACTCACTCCGCAAATGTTAGCGCACCTACCATGCCGTAATGGCCAGCTAGCTCGGTGAGGAACCAAGCCGCAAAAAACAATACCATCATTCAGCGACTGGATACTGCTTTGCAACAGCGCGAAGCGAAGCAGCAATACCGCAGACTGGCTGTTATTGAAGGCATTGATTTTTGCTCTAATGATTATTTAGGCTTAGCTAAGGAACCGCTAGCT
>CALIFM010000247.1 GCA_938021685.1 uncultured Gammaproteobacteria bacterium
GAATGACCAAACCGCAGCATAAGAACCAATGCCGAGAAACACCGCATGGCCGAATGACAAGTAGCCTGTAAGGCCAAACAAAATATTAAAGCCAATCGCAAAAATGCCATAGATGGCAAATTTTTGCAGTAAGTCAGGGTAGTTTGCGCCGATCGGAGCTAGCCAGATCGGCATTGTCAGTACAGCCGCTGCGAATAGCACAAGTGTGAGTAAGTCTTTAGATGCATTGCTTTGCATAGCCTAGTCCTCCATTACGCCTTCACGGCCAAATAAGCCGCGCGGCCGTACCAAAATAACCACTACTGCAACAAGGTAAATGATGATTTGGTCAAGGCCAGGGAAGATGTTTTTCACTTCATTCATTGAAGCAAATGATTGCAATATACCCAGTAAGAAACCGGCTGCCACAGCGCCGCCCAGTGAGCCCATGCCGCCCACTACCACGACCACGAATGATAGCACCAAGAAGTCCATGCCCATGTGGTAATCAGGCGGTAGAATGGGCGTATACATTGCGCCCGCCATGCCAGCTACCACGGCGCCAAGGCCAAGGATAATAGTAAACTTTCTTTGTATGTCTATGCCGAGTAAGCCAACCATTTCACGGTTGTGCATGCCAGCGCGCACGACCATACCGAAAGTGGTCAGCTGCAAGAAAGCAAACACGGAGCCAATCACTACGCAGGCAAACGCAAAATAAATTAAGCGCCACCAAGGGTAAACGATGTTGTCACTCATGCCTAGCCACGAGCCAATGTTTGCGCTGCCAGCCACTACATCGGGGGCCGGTACAGGAATAGGGTTAGCACCAAAGTTGGCCTTGATGATTTCTTGAATCACAATAGCAAGACCAAAGGTGACTAAAATTTGTTCTGCATGAGGCCGCTTATAAAAATGACGGATCAGGCCACGCTCAAATGCCAAGCCGATCAGCAACATAATGGGGATGGTGACTAAAATGGAAATTGGAACCGCATAGTCTATGATCTTGGGACCCAATTCGGGAAGCCATGTTTCAAGATAAGGCACTTCTTTATAGGCATCAAAAAAAGTGACCGATTCGTCCTTGATTTTTTGAGATACGTTAAGTAAGGCTTGCACACTGACGGCACAAAACGCGCCCAGCATGAACAAAGCACCGTGCGCGAAATTGACTACGCCAAGAGTACCAAACACCAAAGTCAGGCCTAGCGCAATCAGCGCATAAGCGCCGCCTTTGTCTAAGCCGTTTAATATTTGCAGGAATATTGCGTCCACAGCAATGCTCGATATTGAGTTTATAGTTTAAGCGACCTATGCCGCTCAGGTTGATAAAATACTGGGCATCTATAATTGATGCCCAGTATTTTAGAGCTGCTTGTAACGGTGCTAGTTAAACGCCGTTGTTTGCTTCACCCAAGGCACCGCCAGAAAACATTTCATGGTCGTGTGCGTATTCTACTTGGGCACGAGGTGTGACTTCCACCACTTCAAGCACGTCGAATTGTGAAGAAGGATTTTCTTTGCCCTTCACAACTAGCACATCTTTAAAGCACTGATGGTCATCAGCGCGGTACTCAGTAGGGCCGTTACCCATGCCGTCAAACTTATGGCCTTCCAACTGCTTAATTACCTCAGAAGGCATAAACGTACCTGCACGCTCGCAAGCATCAGCATAGAGCAGAGCCTGCACATAGCATGTATGCGCCGCCTGTGAAGGTGGGTTACCATACTCAGCGCCGAATGACTTAACAAAAGCTTTGGTGCCTTCATCAGGCAATGACCAGTGCCAGTTAGTTGAGCCAAAAATACCTTGAACGTTCTCACCGGCACCTTGTGCCATTAGACGTGAGTACAGTGGCACGATGATAGTAAAGTCCTTACCATTAACTTGCTTATCACGCAGGCCAAACTGTACCGCTTGGGTGAGTGAGTTGATCATGTCTTTACCGTAGTGGTTAAGGATCAACGTGTCTGCACCCGAGTTCAGTACGGGGGTGATAAACTGGCTGAAGTCGCCGGCGCCCACGGGGGTTTTAACCGTATTCATGGTTTTCCAACCAATCGCTTCAGTTGATGCCTGCATGGAAGCTTCTTGTGTCCAGCCCCAGTTGTAGTCGGCAGTCAAGTGATAGGTTGAGCGCTCATTACCGTAATTGTTTTCCAATACAGGACCGAGTGCAGCACCTGACATATAGGCGTTAAAGAAATGGCGGAAGCCATTTTTACGTCGGTCTTTACCAGTTGTATCGTTTGAATGGGTCAAGCCTGCCATGAAGATAACACCCGCTTCTTGACATAGGCTTTGTACCGCCACCGCTACGCCAGAAGACGAGCCACCGGTAACCATTGTGACGCCGTCTTTTTCAATCATACGCTTCGCAGAAGCGCGCGCTGCGTCTGATTTGGTTTGGGTATCGCCCGTTACGTATTCTACTTTTTTACCCAGTATGCCATTACCTGTTAGGGCTGATGGCTTCATGGTATTCATCATACCGCCATCGCCTTCACCATTTAGGTGAGCTACGGCCAGCTTATAAGCGCGTAATTCATCGGCACCTTCATCGGCATATGGACCAGTTTGCGGCACATTAAAACCTAAAGTAACACTGCTGGCATCGCCCGGATCATTGAGGTAATCAGCGGCGTAGGCATTTTTCATATAAAACATCGGCATTCCAGCAGCCATGCCTGTGGCAACACCTGCTTTTAGAACACTGCGACGTGACATTGAGTTAGTAATAATTTTTTTAGACATGAGTCCTCCTACTTGTATGGTGATGTAAAATTTGGTTTTGCCTCGCGGCAAGGCGCTTTTTTACGCTCTTGAAAACAAGCTGCATATTACATCGGTCTACACAACTACTAAAATCTTAAGCTTGCTAAGCCTTGATCGCAATAAGACCTGTATAGTATTGACAAGTAAATTGTTTTATGGTTTGGATTTGGTTTGCTTTTGTAAAGCTATCATTTGTTGAACTAAACAAATACTCAAGTCTTTTATTACTAAGTTTAGGTTGTCGCTAGTAATCGACTGATTAAGGCAGCTTGATAAAAGCATACCGCTATATTTCAACGGATACGAGGAGTAAATCATCAACAAGTTGTACTAAAATATATTAATTACCTAACAAGGTAATGGGCATAAAAAAGCAGCCCTATTTATTTTTAGGACTGCTTTCGAGGCTGCTTTTGGTAGCAGTTTGCTTATGAATTAGGCAGCGCGTGAGCGTTTTGCCTCAGGGTCCCAGACAGGGTAGATGATAACTTTGGCTTTACGTGTTTCGCCAATCATGTCCAGCGTCAGCTCAGTACCTTCGGTTGCATGTTGCGGTTCGATATAAGCAAATCCCAAACTCTTACCAGTGGTATGGCCATAACCACCTGAAGTGGTGACGCCAACAGGCTTGCCACCCGCAAACACTGGTTCGCCGCCAGCTACGTCGTTGTCGCCTAGTTCTACATCAAGATAAACGATCTTCAAGGCCATATCGGCTTGATTCTCTTTTACTTTCAAGGTGGCTGTTTTGCCGATGAAGTCATCTTTTGTAGTAGAGAAAAAGCGCTCCAAGTCAGCTTCAATCATCGTGATCTCGTTGGTCAACTCGGTACCCCAGCCTTTGTAGGCCTTTTCCATGCGCATGGAGTTCACTGCATAAGTGCCGAAATTGGCAATGCCAAACTCTTGGCCTGAGTCCCAAATAGCGTCGTAGATACTTAACATATCTTGCATATGGCAGTGCAGCTCCCAGCCCAATTCGCCAACGTAATTGACACGTAGGGCGCGGGTTTTAGCGCCTGCTACGGTGATCTCTTGACCGGTTAACCATTTAAAGCTGTCATTGCTTAAATCAGCATCAGTCAGCTTGCTCAGCACAGCGCGTGACTCTGGTCCAGCTAATACGAGGACACCCAAATCATCAGTGATGTTACTGATTTGCACATCTTCGCTGCTTAGCACGTTTTGGTTTAGCAGGTCGAGGTCGCGGTCTTCGTCGAAATCGACAAAAGCAGCTGCAGTGGAAGAACAGCACTGCGCCACGTTGCGTTCGAACGCCTGCTCTTTGAACACTGGACGTCCGTGGGGCAACCGTCCCGTATTCATCCAGAGACGATCCCCGTCGCCGGCTGAACCGTCTCGACGGCTTTCGTAGATGTCGATCCAGCCGTCGCCATCAACGTCGCCGGCAATAAGCGCGACGGTGGCGCCATCACCAAGCCTGTCTGTGGAGATCGGC
>CALIFM010000248.1 GCA_938021685.1 uncultured Gammaproteobacteria bacterium
GCTTCGTTCTTACAAGGCTTTTTGATTTCTGCTTCTAACCCTAAAGTCATCTTGTTTTATGCTGCTTTCTTGCCTACTTTTATGGACTTAAGTCAATTGAGTGCGCGTGGCATTTTATTGGCAGCAGTGCTTACCTTTATAGCTTTAATGGTCGGCTTGTTAGCCGTTATTTTTGGTGCAGCAGTGGTGCGAGCTAAGCTTAAATCGCCTAGTGCTCAGCGCCGCCTAAATTGGTTTTCTGGGGGCATCATGATGGGCGCAGGCGTGTATCTTGCTGTTCATTAGTCATCGCGATTTTATGGTGTATTTATGAATGAGCTGCTAGCTGTATTACACTTAAGCCCCTTACAGTTTTGGGCGACGGGTGTGGCAGTACTGGCAGCGGCGCTTATTCGTGGTTATGCAGGCTTTGGCTTTTCAGCAATTGTAGTTGCTAGCTTATCGCTGCTTTTGCCCACACGTGAAGTGGTGCCGCTGGTAATTGTGCTAGAAATTGTAGCCAGCGTGCAAATGTTTCCGAAAGTTTGGAAGCAAATCAACTGGCGGTTAGTGGGCTGGATCATTTTGGGTTCATTACCATTGGTGCCATGGGGGCAGGCAGCTTTAGTGTGGGTTTCGCAAGACGTGATTCGCGTGGTCTGTGCGGTCTTGCTTTTGTTGGCAGTAGGGTTGACAGCACGTGGCGTGCAGTTTGGTTTGCCCTCTGCGCCCAAAGGTTGGCTGTTTATTGGTGCAATATCAGGATTTGTGAATGGCCTTTGTGCCATGGGCGGTATGTGGATGATGGTCTTGTTGCTTAGCTCGACCATTACGGTGGCTACTTTACGTGCCTCTTTAGTAGCATACTTTTTTGTGGGTGACCTGTATGCATCAGCATCGGCTGTCCTGCAGGGCTTGCTCGATTGGATGATTATTTGGCGTTGTTTGGCCGCTTTGCCATTTTTGATGCTGGGAATTTATTTGGGGTCTAAAAAATTTGCTAGCACTAGTGAGGAAACCTATCGCAAAGTGGTGTTTACGATTTTGGCCGTGCTGGCGGTGCTATTAGCCGTGCGTGGATTAGTAGGGTTGGTTTAGGTGATCAAATTCAGCGGTCTGCAGTTTTTTAATTGCAAATCATTCTCAGCCGAGGCAGGTATTGCTTCTGCACACGTTTTAAAAAAGTTAATCCAAGCGCTTTTAAGTTTTGAAACTCCATTCGCGCCAAGCCTGTAGCGCGGGGAAATACAAGCCGAGCTTGATGGGGTTTTGTGATCCTAGTGCTTGCACTAAGGTGCCATAGTCATGCAGTTGATTTTGATAGCGCTTTTGTTGTTCATTGATAAAGCGTTCTACATCCACACCTTTATGCGGACTGGTTTTGAAATCTACAATCCAGCGAGTGCCCATTTCGTCAACAAAGCTGCGATCAATCACACGATGGCTTATTTGCCCGCGCAGTGGGCCTGACAGCGCCCATTCCATTTCAATTTGCTGATGGCTTACATCGAAAAGCCATTGTGCTTTAGGGTCATCCAGCGTATTTTGTAAATATTCGTGCACCAAGACCAGTGCGTCATCCAGTTCAGTATTGACCAAACCAAATTGCCGAAGCGGTAGCGCATAGTCGGCTGTGCTGATTAGGCCAGGCCAATCAGCAAATGGCTGCTGTCCCAATTGTTGCAGCGCTTGGTGGATGACTACACCCACGATTCGAGCTTGCTCTTGCGCCCATTCGTATTCGATTTGACTACCAGCAATAATATTTTTTTGTGCTTGAATGCCGATGGGTAGGGCGAGCTTTGGCAAATTAATAGGCAGGCGACGTAAGCTGGGTTGCAATATGATTGCTTCGGTATTATCGCCTAGTGTGCCTGCGCTAGCATGATGGATGTTTTGCAAAAACTGTTTGCTAAGCTGCGGCCACAATAGGTGCATCAGAGAACCACGTTCAGGTTTCTTTTTCTCGTTTTTAAGGTGCCCAAATAGATGTAACTGCCTTTGTGCACGCGTGGCGCCGACATATAGCAGTCGTCCTGCTTCGTGCTGTTCGCGCTGCTTGGCAAGTTGCTTGATCCAGTCGTTATGGCGCTTGTTGCTTTGCCCAGGGTGAGCAGCAGGGGCCAGCAAGGCTAGCGAGCTGCTGTGATCCCAATCTAATAATTTAAGGCTGCGACTATTGCCGCCTGCCTTGCCACATAAGCCTGCCAAAAAAACGGTATCAAATTCAAGGCCTTTAGCCTTATGCAGGGTCAGTAGCTTGATGCTGTTGGGCGCGGACGAAATCTTTTTGTTGTCGACAGCCTGCTGCAGCTGTTGGTCAGATACATGCCTGCTGCGTTGTTCTAGGTTTTGCAGCAAGTCAAAAAATGCCTCGCAATAAGTCAGTTCATGTTCGGCTACACAAGCTGGGCCATTGAGCGACAGCCAAGCGCTGCGTACTTGTTCACTCAGGTTTTGCTGCTGCCCCGCTTGGCGGGCTTGTTTTAAAGTGGCGGCGCAGAACTCATAGCGCTGTGAGCCTTCGGCGCTGAGTTTATCTAGCGACACCTCCCACAATGAGGCTTTGCCTTCATTGCTGTTGCGCAAATGGGTGAGGTCAACCAGCTCCAATCCACACCAAGGCGCACGTAATACACTGAGCCATGCGACAACATCTTGCGGATGAATCAGCAGCTTGGTGAGTGCGAGTAAGTCTTGAATACAAGCTTGATCGCCTAAGGTTTCTAGCTCTATGGATTCAAAAGCGGCACCTTGCTCGCGCAAATGTGCTGCCACGCTGAGTAGATGGCCGCGTTTTCTGGCTAGCACTGCGATTGTTTGCTTTGGGTCTTGCTGCTGAATTTTTAACACTTGCTGCGCAATGACGCGCCCTTCGACGCTAGCATTCGGATCGATAACCAAATGGCATTGAATTTGCCCTTCATCGGTTTTAAATGGAGTGGAAGGGGTATAAGCGACTGCGCCTAATTCAGGGCTATTGTGCGGGCTAAGTACACTTGGGAATTGTTGGTTTACCCAATCAACCAGCGTGGATGATGACCTGAAATTATCGCTTAGGACCAAGTTCTCTGGGCGGATATCATTGATGCCTTGACCTTGCACTTGTAGAAAAACCCGCACATCTGCATTGCGAAAACCATAAATAGACTGCATCGGGTCACCTACAAAAAATAAGCTTTTGCCGTCATTCGGTTGCCAGCCTGCGCATAGGCGTTCAATGAGGCCTAGCTGCTGCGGTGAGGTATCTTGAAATTCATCCATCAAGATATGCTTAAGGCTTGCGTCTAAAATTAGGCTTAAGTCACTAGGAGCATCGTTGTCACCTAATGCATGAACTGCTTGAGTCGTTAGCTGCGCATAGTCGGTTAAATTCTGATCGGTCATTAACACAAACAGCTCAGAAGCTAAAGCAGGCAGCACTTCCAGCAGCGCGTTTAAAATAGCCGCTTGTTTGCTGCTAAAGGTGGGAGAGGGCAGCCGGCGCAGCTGCGTTAATTGCTCCAGCAGGCTGTCGTCGTCTTGGTATTGGTTTAGGATAGCTTTAAGCTGCGGTTTTTCTTCGCAGTCTGAGGCAAAGCCCAAGTTAATGTTCACTTGAGAGCGCCATTTGTTATCTTGGGTGAGCAATAAGGCCGCTATTTTTTGCCATTGCAATAAATGTTTTTCGGCCTTGCTAAGGTTATCCTCAATAGGGGCCATTAAGATTTTGGAATCGGGGCGGCTGTGGTGCTTGTCAGGAATATGCCCAGCAGCATAGTTCGCTAAGGTAAGCAAAGCCTGTTGCGTGCTAGGGAGGAATAACGTATCAGCCACATTCAGCTGTGTTTCTACGATTTGCTGCCACTGGCTTTCAATAAATTCGATAGGCTTTTCTTGAGCGCGTGTATGCAGCAGCAATGGCAGCCAGTGATCTCGGCTATGCAGTAAGTCTGCTAGGCCTTCTTGCAAGCGGCTTGCATTGCCTTCTAGCTCCACTAACAAAGTGGTCAGATCAGCATTGATGGCATTACCTCTTCGCTGTAGTTGAGATAAGCAATTAAGCGCGGCTTGTTGGTATAAGGCCCCAATGTCTTGCTCAATTTGTGGCATGGCACCAAAGCGTGCTGACAATGGCATACGCCGTACTAAGTCAGCGCATAAGGCGTCGATGGTCATTATTTTAAGGCGCTGAGCGTTTTCCAGTAAATGCCACCCTTGTTTTTTATCTTGCTGCAAGGTTGCTAAGGCCAGTGCTTCGAGGTCACTTTCATGGTTTTCAAACTTCACTTTTGTTTGCGCTTTGTGCAGCGCTTCAATCACCCTTGTCTGCATCTCTTGTGTGGCTTTTCGGGTGAATGTGATGGCTAAAATCTCTTCTGGTTTATCCACATAGCACAGAAGCTTAAGCATACGCCGCACCAGCAGGCCCGTTTTGCCAGAGCCCGCGGGTGCCTGCACAATAAAGCTTTGGCCAGGGTTTAAAGCGCGCGTGCGCGCAGCTTGGTCAGAAGGCTGGTTCATCGTCTATTTCTGGATGTGCCGCTTCCACTTCTTTGATGCGGCAAAAACTGCTTAGCTCGCAGAAGGCGCAAGAGGTGCGCAGTTTTTTAGGGTCTACTTGCGCATCAGCGCGGATAAAGCTTGTTGCAATGTTTTCTAGTCGTTGCTGCCAAGTGGGCAATAAGGCTTCCCAGTTGCCGAAATCTTTCTTGAATTTAGAATTGCCGATCATGGCCTCGGGTGGCATCAAGCCAGGAATGGCATCGGCAATTTTTACGCTGCCAACAAAACGAACATCTTTTGCGTTGATTTGCCCAAAGGCAACGCCGCTTACTTCGCCATTAAGTGCTGCGCCGGCTTGCTGTAACATGGCATCAACGGCCAAGGCATACAGCGGCACTTGCGGCTCGTTAGGGCGATCGTCGCACCAGTCAAGATCTTTGTTGTTGCCACCAGTTTTGTAGTCAATAACAGCGTATTGTGGCTCGCCTTCATTGCTTGTTGACTGGCTCAGGTGATCAAGGCGATCGATGCTGATGCTTAAGTGCAAGCCCGCTAATTGATATTGGGTTTTTTTCTCTTGTTCAAGCACGGTAAAAGCGGGCCGTTTTGCTTCAAGTTGCAACCAGTTTGATAACAAGTTTTCTAGTCGTGCTTGTTGGGCTTGATTAAAGGCCTCGCCCATGCCGCTGTTGTAATTAAGCTGTTTTAAAATAGGGGTGAGTGTTGAGCTGATTAAACTAGAAAGTGCATCGTCTGTAAGCAATTTTGCAAGACGATCACGGGTTTTGATTTCACGCCATAAATATTCTAAGGCACGGTGCACCGCGTTGCCATGGGTGCGTGGATTGGTGCCTGGCTCAGGCTGTGGTTGGGGCTTGACGCCTAAGCGGTATTCGGCATAGGCTTTAAATGGACACTGTGCTTGAGCTTTGAGTAGTCCAGTGCCGCCTGGGACCGCATCACTAGAGGCGGGCAAGGGTAGGCCAACGTCATCGATAAATGACTCTAAAGCAGGGCGCTGCGCGCAAATCGCTGCTTGTAAATTAAATGGCTGGTGCGTTGGGTCACTCCGTTCAGTTTTAGTGGCCATGCCGCTGATTGAAACAGCCACGTCATCCACATTAATCGCGTGGCTGATCACCACCTCTGGGGCAAGGCTTTGTAGTTGCTCGAACTTTGTTTTGGCTTGCTCAAGATATTGTTCGGGCAGTGCTTCAGGGATATTCTTTTGCTTTTGAATGCTGGCAGGCACAAAGGGATTTAAGATGGCTTTGGGTGGCCAATTGTTATCATCAAAGCCAGCTAGCCATACCGCATCAAAATGCAGCTCGCTGGCTTCCAGTGCGCCCATAATGTGCACCTGTGCGGCGGGATTGGCTTGATCTTGGTAGATGGCTTGCTCGCATAAACGGCGCAGTGTGGTTAGTGCTTCGCTTAACGTGACGGTGCTGGTAATCATTTCCAGCGAGCCAAGCTGTTTTAAGCATTCTTGCCAAGCCTCAAGGCACTGATGCTCGTGGCTGGTCAAGTTGTGCTTTGGCCACCCCAATAGGTTTAAACTTTCGGCGAAAAATACAGCCCAGTCTCGTGGCGTATGCTTTTTAGAGGTCTGCTCGTGTAGGTCAAACAACCTTTGCAGTGTGGCTTTAAGCCATTGCTGGGCGCCTTGCTCAGAATCTAGCACTTGAATTAAACGGTACAAGTCGAATTCAAATGCGAGCTTGCTGCGCAACTGCATCTCTATTTGCGCGCGCGTATCTATATCTATGTCGCTGGCCCAAAATGCAGATAGCAACCAACTACTGAAATCTTCAAAACGAATGATGCTGAACAACCCCAAACATTGCAAAGCGCTGCGCACTATTGCGGTGCGTGCAAGCGGTTCACCTAATGAAAAATGATAAATTGGTTCGTGTTGTTCGTCTTCTTCAAATTGCATCAGTCCTTGGGGGTGCAATTGCTCGGCTAGTGCCAGTGCAGCAATTGGCTTGATGCTTTGGGTGTTGGGGTGGATGATGCCAATTTGCCGTGTGGGATCAGCTTCAAGTTGAGCTCGTGCCCACGCGCCAATATGTTGCCATTCTTTTTTGGGGTCGGCAAAGGTGTGCCGCTTTCGTGCGGGCGTGGTGTGAGCTAGCTGCGGTTCAAGGTAATGAATATCAGTCCCTATTGTAGACAGGTGCTTAAGTAACGCAGTTTGATTTGGTAACCATTGATCAAACCCTGCTAAATAAATGGACTGTATGATGGGCACGTTTGTCTGTAACAAATCTTCGGCTAGCTCGGCCTGACTGATCCATGCTTGTTTGCGCAGCTGCTGTTGCAAAGCATTGGCCCATGCTGCAAAGTGTTGAGGGTCTTCATTGCCTGCGCTGCTGATTGATGAAATCGAAATGCCCCATTCGTGGATCAAGCTCCAAGCTTGCAAGGCGCTGTTAGCGGTGGCTGCAAAATTCCATAAAGGGGTGTCTAAATTATGATTTGGGCGTGAACGTAAGTGCTGCGAGATAACGCGGCTCATTAATTGTTGCAGCTGTGCATCGCTTACTAACGTGTGCGGGCGCGGCGTTTCATGCCACAAGCGTTGCACCCAAGCGGACCAGCTCAGTACATCAGCGCTGCGCCAGGCCTGTTTGCCTTGGGCTAGCTGCTTTTGATCAAAATGTTGAATGGTGGCGTGCGCAAGGCGGTTGGTGGCAGTGACCACCGTATGTCCTTGTTCGAGGGCATGAATAAACTCATCTCTCATGCTGCTTTATCTGAGTGATTGCTGCGCATAATAGTGCGCTAGTTTACTGCACTTTGACGATGGGGAAATAAGCTTACGGTTCGAGCTATGTCGTGAATGTTCTTAAGCAGCTTTATTGTGGCCTCAATTCACTCAAAGTACGACTGATAGTAAATTGAGCAGCCAACCAGCCCAGTAGGGTACTAAACACAAGCAGCAGCAAGGACAATTGCCAGTGCAGGCCGGATAAACCAAGCTGAATGTCATATAACTGCGACAGTTTTTGGATTGGCGTCGATAGCAGCACTAGCACTCCTGCGGCGATCAGCAATGCGCACAGGCCGCCGAAAAAGCCTTCTAAGGCGCCCATGTATAAAAAAGGTCGTTTGACAAAAGCAGGGGTGCCGCCAAGTTGATCGATGATGTCAATTTCGCTTTGGCGATTGGCAATCTCGAGGCGAATAGTATTGGCAATTAGTAACACCAAGCCAATGCTGATGATGATAGATAATATATACACTGCGCGCTTGATAAAGGTTTCAATAGCATTCAGACGTTTAAGCCAATCAAGGTCGTACTGTGCGTGCTGTACACCTTGCTCCACGCGTAATTGCGTGGTGAGTGCTTCAATTCCTTCTAGGCCCACGTCCTCGCGTGGATAGACGACCAATACGTCGGGCAGTGGGTTGCTATCGATTTGCGCCACAATGTCTTTAAACTCGCCATGCTGAGTGAAGTCATTCAAGCCTTGCTCTTTGCTGATAAATTTAACTTCATCTACGTCGGGGTAAGCACTAATTTTCTGGCTGAGTGCATCGATCTGTTGTGAGGGCAAGTCTAGCTTTAAATACATCGAGATTTGTGGCTTGCCCTGCCATTGGCCGCCAAAGGCCGAGAGGCCATCTGCCAAGGTGAGTAAAATGGCGGGGATGCTTAAGCCGATGCCCAAGGCTAAAATAGTCAAGGCAGTGCTAACTTTTTGTGCTGAAAATTGGCCAAGGGTGTGAAAAAAAACCTGCAAATGGCGGCGAAAGTAAGTTTTAACTTGTTTCATTGCTCGTCTGCTGGTGCTGGGTTTGGAGTGGTTGTAGCTGGATTATTTTCTGGCTCCGGCTGGGTCTCTTGCTGCGCTTCGTCGTGCTCTGTTTTGTCTTGTGCTTGTCCTGTAATCAGTCGACCCTCTTGCAGGGTTAATAACGGTGTACTCGGGTCTTGTAGATAGCGCTGGTCATGGGTAGCAATCAGCACAGTTACGTCGTGGTGATTAAATTCATAAAACAAATGCATGATTTGATCGGAAAGTTCTGCATCAAGGTTGCCAGTGGGTTCGTCTGCTAGCAAGATTTTTGGTGAGCTGACTACAGCTCGTGCAATACCAACGCGCTGCTGTTGGCCACCAGACAAGGTAATTGGCATGGACTTTTCTTTATCTAGTAATTGCACTTTGTCCAGTGCAGCGCGCACACGCCGGCCGGTGTCGCGTTGGGTGGCGCCACTGACAATTAAAGGCAGAGCTACGTTATCAAACACGCTGCGGTCATACAGTAATTTGTGATCTTGAAATACACAACCAATCTTACGGCGGTGCAGCGGTATTTGGCGTGGTTTGATGCGAGAGATGTTTTGCTCATCAATATTAATTTCACCGCGCGTGGGCGTGATGGCATGAGTAATGAGCCGTAGCAAAGTGCTCTTGCCCGCGCCCGAATGCCCCGCTAAAAAGCTCATTGATCCTTTAGGCAAGTGAAATGACACGCTGCGTAGCGCGTCGTGGCCGCTAGGGTAGCGTTTGCTTACGTGACTAAAGCGGATCATGTTTAGTCGTCTTGATTGTCATTTTGGTCCGCGTCTTGTTGTTGCCCCAGAGTTTCTGGTACTAGTGCTGCGGCAAACTCTTCGGCATCGAATGGGCGTAAGTCTTCCATTGATTCGCCGACACCAATAAAACGAACAGGTAGGCCAAATTTTTCGGCAATCGCCACCATTACGCCGCCCTTAGCTGTGCCGTCCAGTTTGGTTACGCATAAGCTGCTGACATCAACCGATTCTTTAAAGTGTTCAATTTGCGATAAGGCATTTTGCCCTGTGCCTGCGTCCACAGTCAGCATCACCTCGTGCGGCAGCTCAGGGTTGGCTTTGCGCAGCACACGAATGAGTTTTTCCAGTTGCATCATTAGGTCATTGTGGGTGTGCTGACGGCCGGCTGAATCAATCAGTAATACGTCAATGCCTTTGCTATTGGCCGACTGATAGGCGTCAAAGGCCACCGCCGCGGCATCTGAGCCATGATCTTGTGCGACGACAGGCACATCAAGACGCTCGCCCCACATTTTAAGCTGCTCAATGGCAGCGGCACGAAAGGTGTCGCACGCCGCCAGCATTACGGTGTAGTCTTCGCTTTTGAGTTTATGTGCAAGCTTGGCCAAGCTGGTGGTTTTGCCTACGCCATTGACGCCCACCATCAGTACCACCATCGGGCCGCTGGTTAATTGTAAGGTAAATGGCTCAGCCACAGGAGCAAGCTGTGCGCTTAATAACTCACGCATTAGATTTTGCAGCTCGTCAGCATGCTCTAATTTGCGTGATTTAACCTCTTGGCGCAGCAATCTGGTTAAATTTTGACTGGCTTCAACGCCTAAATCAGCCATAATTAGGCTGTCTTCAATTTCGTCGAATAGCGCGTCGTCAATTTTTATGCCGCGCTTGAGTAAGCCGAACAAGCCAGAACTCAATGACTCACGCGTTTTACCTAGCCGACCAAAAAGACCACCTGGCTTTTTTAGTTTCATTCGGTGTTGAGGAAGCAATGCTAAATTAGGCGCGTATCCTACCATTTTTATGTCAAATTCTGAATTTAATCTGTATCCAAATTGTCAACAAATCGCCCTTGCTCATGAGTAAATCTCCCCGTGTACGGCTAATTGGCGGCAAGTGGCGCAGTCGCTGGCTGAATTTTCCGGCCACCAATGCGTTGCGCCCGACACCTGATGCGGTGCGCGAAACTTTGTTTAATTGGCTCATGCCGTATATTAATGGCCGTACTTGTCTAGACTTGTATGCAGGTAGTGGCGCGCTGGGTTTTGAGGCGGTGTCGCGCGGTGCCAAATCAGCTGTGTTAGTGGAGAAAAACCCGCGAGCGGCTAAGGCGTTGCGTACCAATCAAGCGTCGATTGATGAGCACGGGCAGGTTGATATAACTTGTTGTGCGGCGCTGGATTACCTCGCGACTTGCGCACATCGATTTGATCTAATCTTTTTAGATCCGCCGTTTGCTACTGATGAACTTGCCAAGGCTTGCTATAAGATTGAAAAAAAGCAATTATTGATTGAAGATGGCTTGGTTTATGTGGAGTCGCCCAGCGAGCTTAAATCCTTGCCTGTACCCGAGAATTGGCAGCCATTGAAACAAGCACAAAAAGGGGCGGTGCGGTATACTCTGTTGCAATTGAGCAACCCAAAATTAGGATCCAATACCGATGTATGATACTGCAGTATACGCAGGCACTTTTGACCCCGTTACCGATGGCCACATTGACTTGGTTGAACGTGGCGCAAAAATGTTTTCGCGCTTGATTGTGGCCGTGGCGGCCAATCCGGGTAAAGACCCACTATTTTCTTTGCGTCAGCGTGTGGCGATGGTAGAAGAAGCAGTGCGTGACTATGACAATATTGAGGTGATAGGCTTTTCTAATTTGCTGGTTGATTTTGTTAAACAATCGAATGCACAGGTGATTTTGCGCGGCTTGCGCGCGGTATCGGACTTTGAATACGAATTTCAGCTCGCTTCGATGAATCGCCGATTGGACGAAAGCTTAGAAACCGTGTTTTTAACGCCGGCGGAAAACCACACCTTTATCTCAGCGTCATTGGTGAAAGAAATTAGCAAACTAGGCGGAGATGTATCGCAGTTTGTGCCGCAACACGTGTTTGCTGCTTTGCAAGACAAATTCACTGCAAAGAAGTAACAGTTTTAAAATGGCGCTTAAAATTGACGATGACTGCATCAATTGCGATGTCTGTGAGCCTGAGTGCCCCAATGAGGCAATTTATATGGGCGCAGAGATTTATGAGATTGATTGGACTAAATGCACGGAATGCGTGGGTCATTTTGATGAGCCTCAATGCGTGGAAGTTTGTCCAGTTGATTGCATTCCTGAAAACGAAGAGCACGTTGAAACGCGTGACCAGCTGATGCAAAAATACAAGCAGTTAACTGCTAAAGCCGCGCTGCAATAGTGACTGCAGATTTTCACATTAAATAGCAAATTTTGCCATGAAAGCCATGATTCTAGCTGCTGGTCGCGGCACCCGAGTGCAACCTTTGACCCATCGACTGCCCAAGCCGATGATCCCCGTAGTGGGCAAGCCTGTGATGGAATACCTAATTGAAGAGCTGGCTTTGCACGGTTTTCGTGAAATCATGATTAATGTGAGCCATCAGGCGCATCAAATCGAATCGTATTTTGGTGACGGCCGCAAATGGGGTGTGGATATCGGCTATTCCTTTGAAGGACACATTGAGGATGGCGAAGTGATGGCTGAGCCAGTGGGTTCTGCAGGCGGCATCAAGCGCATTCAAGAGTTTGGTCGATTTTTTGACGACACTACTCTGGTTGTGTGTGGCGATGCCATTATTGATCTTGATTTGACTGCTGCGGTGCGCCGCCATTGGCAAACAGGGGCTAAGGCTAGCATTGTTACCTTAGAGGTAGAGCAATCTAAAGTGTCGGATTACGGCGTGGTGGTATCTGATGAGAATGGCCAGATCACTTCGTTCCAAGAAAAGCCGAGCTTGGAAGAGGCCCAGTCGACGCAGGTGAATACAGGTATTTATTTTTTTGAGCCTGAGGTACCATCGATATCGACGATCTGGTCAAGAAGATCCCGGTCGAAGAAAGGGTCTATCGCCACCGCTGCGTCGAAGCATG
>CALIFM010000249.1 GCA_938021685.1 uncultured Gammaproteobacteria bacterium
AATACTTGAACGATATTCATCATTTAAGTTTGAAGTGGCTAGGTTTTATTGTTTTTTGCTGTGGTAACGCTTGAGTGCTGAGCATCGCGCCAACGGTAATAAAATAAAGACGGTGCTAAAAACCAAGGATTGCCGCGATAATAAAATCGATTTTGAAAGTTTAAGCCATCGAAGGCACAAGCTCCCTCTGGGTTGCCGGCTAATTGTTGGCCAATGCGCATGCCAAAATAACTGGATAGAGCAATGCCTGAGCCACAATAACCCATGGCGTAATGAACACCTTGATGTTGGCCTAAATGCGGTAAATCGTCGAAGGTATAGCCGACATAGCCCATCCACGAATGGCTTATTTTGGCGCTTTGCAGCGCTGGGAAAAGCTCTACCATCATTCTATGCAGGGCAGGGCCACTTAAGCGAGGATTCGTTTCATTCAAGGAAACGCGGCCACCAAACAGCATTCTTTTGCCTTCGGGACATTGCCGAAAATACACAATAACTTTACGTGAGTCGGTCACAACCCGATTATTAACGATTAATTGCTGCAGTAAGCCTTCTGGTAGGGGCTCAGTGGCAATCATATAAGAACCAATAGGAATAATACGCTTACGCTGCCAAGGGGTCGCTTGGCTGGTGTAGCCGCTGGTTGCAACTAACACTTGTTTAGCTTGTATGTCCTTTCTTGGGGTGCGTACTAAAACGCCGTGTTTGTTTTTTTTAGTGCCTGTGGCTGGGCAGTGGCTGACAACGGTGACGCCTAGACGTTGCGCGTGCTTTAGCAGGCCAGCATGGTAACGGCCGGGGTCAATAGAAGCATAGCGGGGCAGGACCATGCCTCCATGATAATGCGTTGAGCCTACTTCGCTTGCAGTGTCTTGCGGTTCAATAATACGGGCATTGACTTCAAGCTCATGCGGTGAGTTGATGATATCTTTGCGAAAGCCATCTAAGGCTGCGGGATTGTGGGCGCCAACAAAACGGCCAACTTGTTTGAAGTCGCAATCGATGTGGTTTTCAGTGGTATAAGATTTCACCCAATTGAATGCATTGACTCCCTCTTGCAGCAAGGCCAAGGCGCGGGCATGGCCATATTTTTGCTTTAGCTGCTTGTAACTGGGTTTGATACCACTATCCACTTGACCTCCGTTGCGGGAGCTGCAGCCCCAGCCAGCGTGCACCGCATCTAGTACAACCGTATCGAGCCCGATGTTGGCAGTTTGGATGGCGGCTGACAAGCCAGTGTAGCCTGATCCGATGATTACAACATCGGCTGATTTTGGTAGAGCTGGATTGTTGCCTTGCGACCTAGGAGAGCGTTCCCACCAATAAGGGGTGAGTTTAAAGTCTTGGCTAAATAGCGGTTGGCTCATGTTTGATTTTTTAAATGAATCTAATCGTCAATTGAATTTGGGGCGGGCATTATGCCGTCATGGTTATAAGTTCAACATTATCTGATAATTTTTGCTGGCTGGGAAGATTACTAGCGAATAGGGTCTTTTGCTTAAAAGCAGTAATGTTTCCAAGCTGTATGACAGATAGAGGGTTTTAGTATCATTATCAAATCTGAAGGATGTTTTATTCAATTATAGTTACCGTTAATCGAGAGATTTACCAGTGTAACGATGAAATCTGTAGCTATGGTGACCGGCTTTGTAGTAGTGATTTGGCCAATAATCTTCATGGTTAATCAAAATTCTAGAGATTTTTATTTATTAAAAGGCAATTTAATCTAGATAAAAGGTTGAAATGATGATTGAACGGCACTACAATCAATTAATTGCTATTCATATGCCAATTCTTGTTAGAATAATTGCTGGTTTTATAGAAGGGCGGCGCTAGACTCTTTTATAGACGGGGTGTCTGTTGAAAAAGTCTAAACAAAAAGCGCCGTTCTTCTTTTTTTAACCTCACAGGATGCAGCATCAAGAAAAGCTTACCAAGCATTGTTAAGTTTAGGCTAATATTAATTTGCTAATATACGAAGCCCAATGTATACAAAATGATTTGCTTTGCAAGGGCAAGACTTGTCATAACTGAGAAATTGTCGGTGTTTAATTAAACGACTTAGATTATTTCGCTGTTTCAGCTAGCTTGATAATAAAACCTACATTTGTGAGAAATAAAAATGGCTGCTAAAGGTGCTCAACTACAGGACCCTTTTCTTAATATCCTACGCCGCGAGCGTATTCCCGTTTCAATTTTTTTGGTTAATGGCATTAAGTTGCAAGGCCAAATTGATTCGTTTGATCAGTTCGTTATTTTGTTGAAAAATAGCGTTAATCAGATGATCTATAAGCACGCTATCTCAACGATCGTGCCCGTTAAGTCAATTAGTATTCCGCATGACGGTGAAGGACAAGTGAAAATTGAAGACGAAGGCAAGGGTGATTTCTGATACTCTTATGGTCGGTTAAACTAATTGCTGACCAGCCCTGTTTTCCTCTATTTCAGAGCGTGAGTCGAACAGCGATTATGACGTTGAACGCGTTATAATTATTGATCAGACTCATCGCCATCTCAAACATTCGCTCAGCGTTGACGAAACCATTGCCTTAACCCATTCTGCGGGTGGGCAGGTGCTCAACGTGCTCGGTGCTTTGCGCGATAAGCCTCATCCGGCCAGTTTCATTGGCTCAGGCAAAATTATTGAACTACAAGAATTAGTGCAACAGCATGATGCCACGCTAATTGTGGTTAATCATGCGATCTCGCCGATCCAAGAGCGTAAACTGGAAAAAGCAGCAAACTGCCGTGTATTAGATCGCACGGGTTTAATATTGGATATCTTCGCACAGCGCGCGGCCACTCACGAAGGCAAGCTGCAAGTGGAGCTTGCGCAGCTTAAACATTTGTCCACCCGATTGGTGCGTGGCTGGACTCACCTTGAGCGGCAAAAAGGCGGTATCGGTTTGCGCGGTCCGGGCGAAACACAGTTAGAAACCGATCGTCGATTGATTGGTAAACGTATCAAAACCTTAACATCTCGCTTAGCAAAGTTGAGTAAACAACGTGATTTACGCCGTCGTTCACGTAATCGTGTGCCGGTGCCCGTGGCTTCTTTGCTCGGATATACCAACGCGGGTAAATCGACTTTGTTTAATCAAATGACAGGTGAAGATATTTACGCTGCTGATCAGCTGTTTGCCACCTTAGACCCAACCATGCGCCAATTAGAGTTGCATGATTATGGTGAAGTGGTGTTGTCCGACACAGTGGGATTTATCGAAGACTTGCCGCACTCATTGGTGAATGCTTTTCATTCTACTTTAGAGGAGGTAGCCAATGCATCGGTATTGCTGCATGTGGTTGATTTAGCAGATGAAAATTATCTGCAGCATATTGAAGAAGTTAACAAAGTGTTAGCAGAATTAGACGCTGAAGATATTCCACTGATCATGGTTTACAACAAAATTGATTTGTGTGACGAGGACGCGTCGATCAACGAAATTAATGACGGTGGGCCGCTACGTTTTCAAATTAAGCTTTCGGCTAGTACCAAACAGGGCGTTGAGTTTGTTGAGCAAGCGTTGACGGCGGTGTTGTCAGCTGAGCATCATCAGTATGATTTGTTGCTAGGCTATGACCAGCCGAAGCTACGCGCATTGGTGCATGCAAAATACCCTGTGATGGCGGAGCAAGAAATGGACGAGGGCTGGGTGATCAGCACCAAGCTCAATAGTTCGCAACTAGGGTGGCTGAACAAGCATAAAGCTGGGCGCTTTGCGATTCAGACTTGATATTTAAGCCAAAGGCCATTTAGGCACGATGCAACGGACGCGTCAAACAGGTTGGGCCGCCTTCGCAGGGCAGGCATAATTCATCGGCGACAAAGGTAGTAACCTCGCAGCCGGCTTCACGCATTAATGCTTGTGTTTTGCTAAAGCCGTCAACGGCGATGCATTGGCGCGGCGCAGTGGCGAGCACATTTAGATTTAAGCCATTACTGGCTATGAATTCATCTTCCGGAGCTTCAAGCAAGGTATACCCTGCGTCTTTCATCCATTGATATAAGGCCACAGGCATCAGCGGTGCATATACCAAGGCCAGTTTTTCGTCTAACGGGCTGACCACTGACATTAAGTGTAAGCAGGCTGCTTGTCCTTGATAAACAGGCAAGTCAAAATCCAATACTTCAATTTTCTGGGGTGCTAGCAAAGCGCGCATTTGTGCTGTGCCGATTGCGTTGGTGCGAAAGCCGCGGCCAACAGCTAAAGTATTTGCGTTTAGCCAAAAGCAATCACCGCCTTCAAAGCAGCCAGGGTCTTCAATTTGCCCAACAATAGGAATACCTGCCTGCTGATAAAAGGATGCATGTAAATCAGGTTCGGCTTCACGTAATGCTTTGCCTGGCTTCAAAATGACCGCACCTGCTGGGGTCATAAAAGACGGGTCATAGGTGAACACTGAATCGGCGAGGCCATCATCAGCTGCGCTTATCCAATTTATTTTTGCACCGCTTTTTGCCACTAATTCGCTAAAAATCTGGTATTGTGCAATTAACTTGTGGCTATCAAGCTTTTTTCCGTAATGCCATATAACTGGGTCAGCATTTAGCATTGCTGCGCCAGGGGCGCGCATGGCCACTTGTTGTAGGGGGGCGACCATGCTGTTGGTGCCGAATGGGATGTTAGTTGTATTCACAGTTATGCGCTCGTTAAAATAATGCGGTATTAGCTTAAGCCAAAAAAGGGTTTAGTGGCAAAGTAGATGATGGCAGCGGTAATTAAGAAGTAAATAACAAATTGCACAGGATTTTGCTTGAAGCTGCTAGTTAAGGTTTCTTGTTCGCCCGCTTGCTTGTCTGCTTCGTATTGTGCTCGTGCTTTGATTTGGCGCTGTTGCTGATAATCTATTAGCAATTGTTGTGCTTGTCGGTGAGCCTGCGGCTCATCCACCCAGATCGCGGCAGAGCCTAGGCCAAGAAAGCCGGCGCTGGTTTCGCGAAAAGCAATATTATGTTCACTCAGCAATGTTCTGATTTCATGAGCTTCGTCGTCGGGTACACCACGGAGGCGAAATAATAAAGCCATTGTGCTGTGTAATGAGAGTTATTGGTCGGAGCGCAGCCAAGCTTGCACTTCAGACAAATGCTGGTGCTCAGTGCGGATAAAACGTTGGCAATCTAGGCGAGGGTCGGCTGCCAGTGGTTGCGATGGGCCAGCGTGCCAGTCTTCTGTGCTTATTTCAGGAAATACGACTGCACTAGTGTTGGGGATATTGTCTGGAACGGTGGTGATGTCGAGTAAATTAAATAGCTCAAAAGCGGCTGCGTAAATTTGCCCACCGCCGATAAACCAGATGGGTGATGTGTCTTCCGCGCTTTTATTAAGGCATTCAAGTGTTGTATCAATGCTGCTATAGCACTCAACGTCGTTAACACCGCGGCGGCTAATTACAATGTTGCGTCGCTTAGGTAAGGCTTTGCTGCCGATTGATTCCCATGTGTTGCGGCCCATAATGACGGTGCCGTTTAAGGTGACGCGTTTAAAACGTTTAAAGTCTTCAGAATAGTGCCAAGGAATTGAGTTGTCGCTGCCGATAACCCGCTCACTCGTCATTGCTGCAATGGCGCCGACTATTCTCATGCTTTGGTTATGCTCAATCTATACAGCCACTTTAAAGGTTAGTTTTGGGTGCGGTTCGTAGCCTGTTAGTACAAAGTGCTGCATGATGTCAGCGGTGTCTAGTTCTAACAGAGCATGAATGTCATCAATGTGCCTAATTTGCTCATTGATTTGCAGTGTCGGCAATGCACGTGGTGTGCGTGTAAGTTGCTCTTGTAATCCTGGAACGTGATCGTACTCAGCCATGCTGCCGTCAGCCTTGCCAGTGTAGATATGCGCGTCGATTAAGGTGTGGCCAAATTCGCCTACCTGCATGTCGGTGAAGCGGGCAATTAAGTGCAGTAAAAAAGCATAGCCTGCGATGTTATACGGTACGCCAAGGGCAATATCAGCACTACGCTGGGTGAGATGCAAGCACAAACGGGCTGTACCGTCTGCATCGTACTGAGTATTGAGCACCCAAAAAGCATGGCAGGGGGGCAGTGCGCTGGTTTGGGCATTGCCCGGTGACCAAGCTGATACTACTAAGCGGCGACTCATGGGATTGCGTTGTAGTTCGTCGATCACATAAGTAATTTGATCATTAA
>CALIFM010000250.1 GCA_938021685.1 uncultured Gammaproteobacteria bacterium
GTAGGGCTTAAGATCGGCTTGGGAGTGAATCATGGTAATAATCGGTAATCATTTGGACAAAATAGAAAGCGATTCGCAGCTTTGCGAATACAGGTGGTTAGCTAGAGTAAGCCTCGCCAACGCCAAGTTGTCCAGATTGCAGGTTCGATTATCATGCGGTTATTATCGCACTGATGAGCGATCAAACAAAATTATTTATTTGCTTAAATTCGCTCAGTACCGCTTGAGGGTTCAAACTGTGCAGGTCAGCGCCTTGGGCATAACCATAATCCACCGCCAATACGGGTAGGCCTGCGGAATGGGCAGCGCCAATATCATGTGCAGAATCGCCCATCATTAAGGCATCGCTGGCAATTAAGCCAAGTTGCTTTAAGGCCAGCTGCACCGGTGCAGGGTGGGGCTTGCGGTGGTTACAGCTGTCGCCGCAAACGACTGTGCTGAGCAAGGGGCTGAGCTTTAGCTGCTCAAGTAAAGGTAAGGTTGGCAAGGTGGCTTTATTTGTGACGACGGCTAGTTTAAGACCGCGTTGGTGCAAGTTTCTTAGGGTATCGTCCACTCCGGGATATAAGCAGCTGTCCACGCAAACGTGCTGAGTATAGTGCTCAATAAATATCGCTGTTGCTTGGTTTAATAAGCCTGTATCGGGCTGTCCATCAAAGTCTTGAGTGAGTGCACGCTTAAGCATTTTAGGCAGGCCATTGCCAACATAAGTGCGCACTTGGTCAAGAGTGACAGCGGGTAAATTCAGTTGCTCTAAAGTGTAATTCGCCGCATGAGCAATGTCTGGGGCGGAATCAACTAATGTGCCATCGAGATCAAATAGGATGCCCGCAACAGATAGCTTGGTTTGCATCGCTTGGAAGGAAGTTGATTATACCTTTGCCAGCTCGTCGCGCATTTGCTTGATGATGCTATCGTATTGGTTGGGGTCTTTATTATTCGCTGAGCCAAAAATACCGGAACCAGAGACAAAAGTGTCGGCGCCCGCGGCAGCTACTTCACGGATGTTATCGGCTTTGATGCCGCCATCTACTTCAAGGCGGATGTCGTGGCCAGATTCATCGATCATTTTGCGCGCAACTTGTAGTTTTTGCAGTGTCTGTGGAATGAAGCTTTGCCCACCAAAGCCAGGGTTGACCGACATCAACAATATCATGTCCACTTTATCTAGCACGTATTCTAAGTGTGACAATGGCGTAGCGGGGTTGAACACTAAGCCGGTTTTGCAGCCTTGTTCTTTAATCAGACCTAAGCTGCGATCAACGTGTTCGCTGGCTTCAGGGTGAAAAGTGATGTAACTGGCACCTGCCTTGGCGAAATCGGGGATAATTCGGTCAACAGGCTTGACCATCAAGTGCACATCAATTGGGGCGGTGACGCCATGATTGCGCAGTGCATCGCACACTAAAGGACCGATGGTCAGGTTAGGCACATAATGGTTGTCCATTACGTCAAAATGCACAATATCGGCACCCGCGGCCAGCACGTTATCTACTTCTTCGCCCAAGCGGGCAAAATCAGCGGCTAAGATCGAAGGGGCAATGGCAAAATCGTTCATGCGACTGGCAGATGATAATGAAGGTCTAACTTTAGCTTAATGTTGCTGCCGCGTCACCCATTAAGCTGATTTGCTTGCAGCTGTTTGGCCGGCGGTTTTATTGATAAAGCGGTTTTGTTGGCTATAAGGAAAGATGTCGGCACGCTGGTCGCTGTTAATGCGTTCCAGAACGCTTTGCCAATAAGCAGGGTCGAGTAGGTCGGCGTGGTGCTTAAGGAAATATTCACGAATCTGAGGGTGGCTAATCACAAAGTGCTCAAACTGTTCGGGGAAAAAGTCGTTTTTCTCTACGCGATACCATGGCTCGGTGGCCATTTCTTGCTCTGGTGTACGAGCAGGCGGAATGCGTCGTACACGAATTTGATCCAGCGGTACAATTTCGTCATAGTCATAAAAAACCACGCGCTTTTGCCGCGTTACGCCAAAGTTTTTCAGCAGCATGTCGCCGGGGAAGATGTTGGAGGCAATCATGTCTTTGATAGCTTTGCCGTAGTCATCGATCGCATGTTCTAGTGCCTCTGGCCCTACGGTGTCTGCATAAATATTCAGCGGTACCATGCGCCGTTCAATATATAGGTGACGAATAATAAGCTGGTCATTTTCAAAGCTCATGCTCGAAGCAATCACCTCTTTAAGGCGTGCCAGTAGCTCGGAAGATATTCGCTCAATCGGGAACGCTACATGTGAGAATTCCAAGGTGTCGGCCATGCGGCCGATGCGGTCATGGTTTTTCACAAATTGATATTGTGCTTTGACTTGCTCACGGGTCACGTCTTTCGGAGGTGCAAACTTGTCTTTGATTACCTTAAACACATAAGGAAAAGACGGTAGTGTAAATACGCTCATCACCATGCCTTCGATGCCAGGGGCCAACACAAACTCGTCTGATGAGTGTGAAAGATGTTGCAAGAAGTCGCGATAAAAAAGTGTTTTGCCCTGCTTTTGAAAACCGATGCAGGTATATAAATCTGCCATGGTTTTGCTGGGTAAAATGCTGTGTAAAAAGCTGACTAGTGCTGCTGGTGTTTGGGTGCTGACCATAAAATAGGCCCGCGTGAAGCTAAAGATAATGTTCAGCGTGTCTTGGTCAGTCAACAAAGCATCCACAAACACTTTGCCACGCTTGTTTTGCAAAATCGGAATCACAAACCCTGTGGTTTGAGCATCCGACACAAATCGGCCAATGAGATAGGCCGCTTTGTTACGAAAAAACACGCTGTTCACTATATGAATTTGGTAGCTGTCGCCATATACAGCACGTTCAGACATGAAAGGATTAAAGTGTGCTGCCAGTAGCTGTACATCACGTGCTTGGTCCTGCCAAGGCAGGCTTAACTCAAAGCCATCGAGGATGTCTTTGAAAAGTTGTGCGGTTGTGTCCTCTGAGGGATAGTAGCTTTCATACACGGGTGTGTGCATGTCGATCACATCGGTGGATAAACCTGGCCGCACAAAGATGTGCTTGTTGTCGTAATAGCTGCGATCAAACAGCTGGCAAAACACGGAGTTATAAAAGCTCTCGGCCAGCTCCGGTTGCATGTGTTCGTACAACAAACCCATGTACTGCAGCTTCACTTGCTGCCACAGGTTTTTATCGTGTTGCTCAATCTCAAAATTGGTTTTGAGATATTCGATGGTCTCTTTTACGCGTTTGTCATAAAAGTGGATACGTGCGCGACGTGCTTCACTGTCACCCTCCCAATCAGCTTGTTCAAAGCGTTGCTTAGCTGCCTTGGTAATCTTGGTAAAGCGTAGGTAGTGCCGGTCAAAGCCATATAAAATGGTGTCGGCAATGGAGTGGGCGAGCTGACCCGTCATGGTAAGAGGTGGTTGTGACTTAGCCCAGAGTATACTGGGCTAAGCACAATGCTCATAGTCCTGCATGCTATAAGAGGCGGGATGAGCTTATTGTAATGGAAGGCGCTTAGAACTGGTCTTCTTCAGTTGAGCCAGTCAGTGCCGTCACTGAGGACTCGCCGCCTTGGATTACAGTGGTCACGTCGTCGAAGTAGCCCGCTCCTACCTCTTGCTGGTGCGCTACAAAGCTGTAACCTTTGTCGGCTGCAGCAAATTCAGGTTCTTGCACTTTTTCCACGTAGTGTTTCATGCCTTCGCCTTGTGCGTATTCGTGTGCCAAGTCAAACATGTTGTACCACATGTTATGAATGCCAGCCAAAGTGATGAACTGGTACTTATAACCCAGCGCGCTCAAATCGTCTTGGAAGGTGGCAATTTGGCTATCGTTTAAGTTTTTCTTCCAGTTAAAGGAAGGTGAGCAGTTGTAGGCGAGCAGTTGGCCGGGGTTAGCTGCTTGTACCGCTTCGGCAAATTCACGTGCAAAGCCAATGTCTGGCACCCCAGTTTCGCACCACACCAAATCGGCATAAGGGGCGTAGGCCACGCCGCGTGAGATCGATTGCTCAAGGCCGTTTTTGACCTTGTAAAAGCCTTCAGTGGTACGCTCACCTGTGCAGAATGGCTTGTCATTGTCGTCCACATCTGAAGTCAGTAAGTTGGCGGCTTCGGCGTCGGTGCGCGCTAGCACGAAGGTAGGCACACCCATTACATCAGAGGCCAAGCGTGCGGCCAGTAGTTTTTGCACGGCTTCTTGGGTGGGTACCAGCACCTTGCCACCCATGTGGCCGCATTTTTTAACTGCGGCTAGTTGGTCTTCAAAATGTACGCCAGCTGCACCGTTACTAATCATGTTCTTCATCAGCTCGTAGGCATTGAGCACACCGCCAAAACCCGCTTCGGCATCGGCCACGATTGGCAAGAAGTAATCGATGCCGTCCTTGTCTTCGGGGCTATTGCCACGTGACCATTGAATTTCATCGGCACGCTTGAAGGTGTTGTTGATACGGCGCACCATGGTAGGCACGGAATCGTAAGCATATAGCGATTGGTCAGGGTACATGGTTTCTGAGGTGTTACCATCGGCCGCTACCTGCCAGCCTGACAAGTAAATCGCTTCTATGCCGGCTTTGGCTTGTTGCATTGCTTGGCCTGCGGTGATCGCGCCCATGCAGTTGACATAGCCTTTTTTAGCGCTGCCATTGACCAGGTCCCAGAGTTTCTCGGCGCCGCGCTTTGCAATAGTGTATTCAGGCTGGATAGAGCCGCGTAGGCGTACTACGTCTTCGGCCGAGTAGTTGCGTTTTACGTTCTTCCAGCGAGGGTTGGTGTCCCAGTCTTTTTGCAAGGTGGCAATTTGGTCTTTGCGATTCATGGCGTATTCTCTCTTGATGTAGGGTAGTATGATTGTTGATACAGATAAGGGCTTTAACTTCAATGTATTCATTATACAGCTAGAAATTCTTATGAAAATAGACAAAATCATAAGAATTTCTTATTAAAGAATAGTGTTGCTGAATGCGTGTCCTAAATGGGTTGGTATTCCAGTACGATGGATTCGAGCTTCCTAGGCTGGGTAAATGGCGCCTAGTGGCACGGCATGTTGTGCGCCTGTGGCGGACGGGGCATTGCTAGGTTGGCCTTCAATGGCTTGTTTGGCGAGCCATGCAAAGGCACAGGCTTCTACGCATTGTGGGTCGTAGCCAAGTTGCATCGTAGTTTTTACAGGACGTTTGGTTAGCTGTTGTAGTTGTGCAATTAAGTGGGTGTTTTGGGCGCCACCGCCGCATAGGTATAGTGCATGGTACTGTGTCTGTATAGCGGTGCTGCACTGATCAATGCCTTGCATAATACTGCGTGCAGTTAGCGCACACAACGTGGCCTGTACATCTTGTGGCCGCATAGCAGCTTCAAAGTTTCTCAAATGTGTTTTCAGCCAGGCGCTATTGAATAAATCGCGCCCTGTGCTTTTTGGATTAGGTGCGCTGAAAAAGGGTTCGCTTAATAAAGCATCGAGTAAAGCTGGCTGTACTACACCGCTGGCTGCCCAGGCGCCATTCTTGTCATAAGGCTTGCCTAAATGTTGCTGTGCCCATTCATCCATTAATGCGTTACCGGGGCCGGTATCAAAACCAATAGGTGCGGTAGTTGCTTGTTGGCTAAGCAAGCTGACATTAGCAATGCCGCCGATGTTGACGATAGCACGCGCTTCTTCATTACTGCGAAATACCGCATGGTGAAATGCTGGTACTAAGGGCGCACCTTGGCCTCCTGCGGCAATGTCGCGACTGCGAAAATCCATCACGGTGGTTAGACCAGTCAATTCAGCCAATACAGCGCCATTACCGATCTGTAGTGAATAGGGTTGCGAAGCATTGGGTAAATGCCGCAGAGTTTGACCGTGGTTTCCAATCGCCGCCACTGTGGCAGAGGGCTGTTGGTTCAGTAAATCAGCTGCTACTTCGCTGGCCAGTTGGCTGTGCTGAATGGCTAAAGTTTGGCTTAGGTGTATTTCATTGGGAGTGGGTTCTAGCAGTGCTAGGCATTGCGCACGCATGGTATCAGAATAGGTGCGATGGCTTTTTGCAATAATGCGTGGCTGCGTATTCGATTCATGCAGCGAAAAAGCGACTAATACGCCATCAATGCCGTCCAAACTAGTGCCGGACATCAGCCCAATATAATAGAGTGAATCAGCTTGTTGAGTGGTTGTTTTCGCCATAAACTATGATTCGGCAGAGTTCAACAAGCAGCTTACTGTCGCTAAGTAGCATGGTCAAGCTTGTCATGAGGCGAATAAGAATACGGGTTCTGTATATAAGCTAGCAACCTGCATTAGTTGGAATCTAAGTTGACTAGCGCTGGGCAGTTAGCAGGGTGTCTAACTTATTAAGTTTAGCTAGTTTCGGTGCAGTGGCGGCTTTAAAACGGCCCATTTCGCTCTTGGCGATTGGATCAGCACGCAAGAACTTTATTTTAAGTGGGTTTTTATGTTGACCATGTATTCTGAATTCGTAATGTAGATGTGGCCCTGTGGCCCAGCCGGTGCGACCTACGTAGCCGATTGTTTGGCCCTGTTCAACCCGCTTGCCTACACGCATGCCTTTGGCGAATTTGCTCATGTGGGCATACAGAGTGGTGTATTTACTGCCATGACGTAAGATAATAGTTTTGCCGTAACCGCCTTTACGGCCGACAAAGCTAACAGTAGCATCGCCTGTAGCTAAAATAGGGGTGCCGGTTTTAGCGCCATAATCGACGCCTTTATGTGCCTTCCAAACTTTTTTAATGGGGTGCAAGCGTCGCTTGGAAAAGCCAGACGTTACTCTGGCCCAACGAATAGGGGTGCGTAAAAAACCACTTTTCAGACTCTGCCCATCAGGCTTGAAATAAGCCATTTGCTTGTCTTTAGTTTGGTAGCGCACAGCTTGGATTGTTTCGCCTTTATTAGTAAATTGCGCCGCTAGTATTGAACCGCTTTCCACAAACTTGCCATCAACAAAGCCCTTTTCGTAGACGATGTGAAAACTATCGCCAGGCTGCACATCTTTGGCAAAGTCAATTTCCCATTTGTAGATGTCGATTAATTTAAGCAACACGGAATGGGGCAGCCCAGCCTCGGTTGCTGCTTCACTTAGGCTGGTACGAACCACGCCTGACACGGTGGCCTGCTGAAACTTAATTTCTTTCTTCTGAGTGTCGACATCAAAGCCTTTGTCCGTATGGGCCACGACTAAAGTCTTGAGCTGGTCGAAGCTATATTCCAGCGCCTTCCACTGTCTATTGTGGTCAAAAAAGAATTTAATTTCTTTGCCTGGTTGTAGCGAGCGAATTTTTCGCGCAGCTTTGCTTCGATCTAAACTAAAAGCGTGTTTAACTGGAATGCTAGCGCGATCAAATAAGCTGCTCAAGGTATCGCCTTGCTTAATGATAAACGATTGCATAAAGCCAGAGGCGGTAGCTTGCAAAGCACCGTTCTGAGTGCGGGCGAGTTCTTCTAGGGTGATAGAGTTGCTGCTGCTTTTTGTGGCGTGGTTAGATTTAGATTTTTGTGTGCGGAGTACTGCCTGCTTATCAAGTGCGTTCCCTAGCTTTGGCTTAATCTCAAAGTCATCTTTATTTTTATTAGGGTTCGTGAGAGTTAGAAGTTCGGCATGGGGCACCGAGGTGCTAGCAGCCATGGCCAGTTTGGTGTTTGCTATTCGATCTGATTCGATCTGATTTTTAGCAATTGTATCTGGTGATGTTTGTATTGTTTGATTGCGTAATACGTTGCTTTGACCAGTGTCTTTGGTGGCGGCAATGACTGAAAAATCTTGCGATTTTTCCGGCATTATTGAATCGGCCGAGCTCAAAGGCGTATTTAAGTTGGTGCTGGAAGGCGAATTTGACTTATAATTCGCATCGCTCGTTAACGGTGCCAAGGCCCAAACTAGCAAGCCACACAAAACGCCACTGAAGCAGATCGAAGTTAAAGGACGGATGCTAAGCGGTTGCTTTTTGGACGCGAAGCGTTCACTTGGATGCGCTACATAGCGGGCACCACGTTTTGGTTTTGACCTAAAAAGCATTAGTATATTAAAGAAAAACAGACCCGTTTATAGTGTTCTAAGATGACTTTTGCGCGCTGATTATCAATAATTTAGCGTTAAATGTCAAAGAACGTCGTTAATAGAGCGAAACAAAAAATTTGTTAAGCTAACCTTAAGAAAAAGTAGCATATTTGCATGAAACAGATGGTTGAAGATTTGCGTCTTATCAAACGTGGCGCAGAAGAAGTGCTGGTAGAAGATGAGTTGGTTAAACGGTTGGAGTCTGATAAGCCTCTGCGCGTAAAAGCTGGTTTTGATCCTACCGCTCCCGATTTGCACTTGGGCCACACCGTTTTATTAAACAAAATGCGTCAGTTTCAACAGCTTGGCCACGAGGTTATGTTTCTAATAGGCGATTTTACCGGCATGATTGGTGATCCCACTGGTAAGAATGTCACTCGCAAGCCGCTTACCCCGGAGCAAATTGCACAAAATGCGCTGACATATCAAGAGCAGGTGTTTAAGATTTTAGACCCTGATAAAACTATTATCGAGTTTAACTCTAAATGGATGGTTGAGTTAGGCAGTGCCGGTTTAATCAGCTTAGCTGCGCAGCACACTGTGGCGCGTATGTTAGAACGCGATGACTTTAATAAGCGTTATAAAGGTGGCCAGCCGATTGCAATCCATGAGTTTTTATATCCTTTGGTGCAAGGATACGACTCAGTTGCACTTAAAGCTGATATTGAATTGGGTGGCACTGATCAGAAATTTAATCTGCTGGTTGGGCGTGAGTTGCAAAAACATTATGATCAAACACCGCAGGTGGTAATCACCTTGCCTTTGTTGGAAGGTTTAGATGGCGTGCAGAAGATGTCTAAATCATTGGACAATTACGTTGGCATTACCGATGCGCCTGATGAAATGTTCGGCAAGATTATGTCCATCTCGGACGAGCTGATGTGGCGTTATTTTGAACTGTTAAGTTTTAAGTCTGAGGATGTCATTGCAGGCTATCGCAGTGAGGTTCAGGCTGGCAGTAACCCGCGAGATATCAAATTTTTACTGGCCGGTGAACTAGTAGAGCGCTTTCATAGTGCTGCTGCTGCCCAGCAAGCGCAGCAGGCTTTTATTGCACGTTTTCAAAAGGGCGCGATGCCCGATGACATTGAAGAAGTGCGTTTAAGCACAGGTGGTGATGCCATAGCCATTGCCAATGTGCTCAAGCAAGCAGGCTTGGTGAGCTCTACTTCGGATGGCTTGCGCATGATTAAGCAGGGCGCAGTGAAAATTGACGGTGAGCGGGTTGAAGACCCTAAGCTTCAATTGACTGCAGGACAGCATGGTGTGTTCCAAGTTGGCAAACGGCGCTTTGCTAAGATTACATTTAATTAGCTGATTTACATCTCTTCAGGTCTAAGCGAGGTTGTTTTTCTGACGCCGCTGTGGCCAATTTTCTTGCATTGCTAACGGTGCGGTGGTATAAGAGCGCGCCTGAAATTTCTTAGTTGCTTACAGCGCGCTGCGGCGTAGCTTTAAATTGTGAGGCGAGTCCCCATTGATTAAGGGGCTTTGGGCTAAAGCCACCTTGTGGGGCTTAACTTTAGTTAACAATTGCTTAAAATATTCACAGAAATGAACAACGACGCACTCATCCACGGTATTAAGCCGTATAAAGAGAAGAAAAACGAAGAGTATATGAATGCCAAGCAGATTGCGCATTTTGAAGAAATATTATGGGCATGGCGCAGCGAACTGATGGATGAAACCAAGCAGACCGTGCACCACATGCAGGACGAGTCTAGCAACCACCCTGATCCAACTGATCGAGCTAGCCAAGAAACCGATATGGCCTTAGAGCTGCGTAACCGTGACCGTGACCGTAAGCTAGTTAAACGTATCGATAAAACGCTAAAGACCCTGAACGATGAGTACGGCTTTTGCGAGACATGCGGTATTGAAATTGGCATCAAGCGTATGGAAGCACGGCCGACAGCGACGCAGTGTATTGATTGTAAAACACTTGACGAGATTCGCGAAAAGCAATTGGCTTAGTGCGGTTAGCTAACAGTAAGGCCTTTAGTCAAGATAGGTAATTCTGTTGGTAAAAGCCGATCTTTAGGCCAATTTTGAATTTGATTAGGCCCTTACGCAGGTTTGTTGTTGACGGCCCCGCCGCACTTCTTTTATAGTCTGTACAGTTATTTAAGACCCTATTTGAGATCGCCCCATGGAAAAAGCCATTGAGAATTTAGAGCAGCAAGTCGTCGCTTTAACAAAACTATGCGCAGATTTACATGCCGAAAACCACAGCGTAAAAAACAGCTTTCGCTTGGCTGAAAAGGAAGCAGAGCAACTGCGGGAAAAGAACCGTATTGCACGCGGCAGGGTGGAACAGATCGTAGATCGTCTTAAAACAATTGAAGCCTAGGTTGGTCTAAATTGTTGCTGACAGTTAATCAGTTGACGTTTAGATAATTCATAAGCCTAACTATTCACTAGACCGTAATTTAAAGGACGTAAAGGATGAAAAAAGTGGAAAAGGGATTGGCTGTCAAAATTCTTGATAAGGAGTATCAAATTTCGTGTGGTGATGATGAGCGTGATGACCTCTTGCAGGCTGCGCTTCACCTTGAAACCAAACTAAAAGAAGTGGGCGCCAAAGGTAAAATCATCGGCCCTGAGCGTGCGGCTATCATGGCGGCCATTAACATCAGCTACGAGCTGGTGCAGGCGCAAAAATCCAGCAAGGATGAATCGCATAACCAAGAGCGACTGGAAAACCTGCAAGAAAAAGTACGCAGCGCGGTAGACAAATACAAGCAAACTAGCTTGTAGATACGCTGCTGCCTTGTTGGGCGGTGGTAAACATTTAAACGTTTGCAGACCTGCTTTTTGATCTTCAATTAGCCTCGTGCATTAGCACATCTTCTTTTGCTGCTTGAATGGCGACGCACCATGCGGTACGTTTAACGCGGTGCTCCAGCTATACATTGCTAGGGCGCAGCAGCTCGTTCAGTACTTTGTCTAATGGCGGCCGATGTGCTGCATAAACTAAGCTGTGAACGAAACTATTCAGAATAAAGGTTTGAGGTCAGGCATGGCGGGAGAATTTGACAAGGTTTATCAAGCAGCGGCAACCAACCCCTCGCAGTTTTGGGCGGAGGCTGCGCAGCAAGTGGATTGGATGAAGCCTTGGGATGCGGTGCTGGACGACAGTGAGGCGCCGTATTATCGCTGGTTTGTTGGCGGCCAAATTAATGCTTGTTACAACGCGGTTGATCGGCATGTGGAAGCAGGTCGCGGCGAGCAACTTGCGATTATTTACGATAGCCCAGTTACCGGCAATAAAGGCAGCCTGACCTATGCTCAACTGCAAACACGGGTGGCCCAGTTTGCCAGCGTGCTGCAAGACAACGGTATCTTAAAAGGCGATCGCGTGCTGGTGTACATGCCGATGGTGCCCGAAGCGATCATTGCCATGTTGGCCTGTGCGCGCATTGGCGCGATTCACTCGGTGGTGTTTGGTGGATTTGCGGCTTCGGAGCTAGCTGTACGCATTGATGATGCTGGTGCTAAATTAGTCGTTACCGCTTCTTGCGGTATTGAGCCAAGCCGCGTGATTGAGTATATGCCGCTGGTTAACGGTGCGATTGAGCTAAGCCAACATAAACCTGAGAAAGTAGTGGTGTTGCAGCGTGAGCAATGCCCTGTGCAACTGCAAAAAGGTCGCGACATTGATTGGCTTAGCGCTGAACAGGCTGCCAAGCCTTCTGATTGTGTGGCAGTGGCTGCTACTGATCCCTTATATATATTGTATACCTCTGGCACTACTGGTAAGCCTAAGGGTGTGGTTAAGGACACCGGCGGCAGCGTTGTGTCGCTTAATTGGACCATGCAGAATATCTATAATGTGCAGCCGGGTGATGTGTATTGGGCCGCGTCTGATGTGGGTTGGGTAGTTGGTCATTCGTATATTGTATATGGCCCCTTATTTGGCGGTAACACCACTATTGTATTTGAGGGCAAGCCAGTGGGCACGCCTGACCCGGGCACTTTTTGGCGCATCATTGAAGAATATAAAGTGAAGGTGCTATTCACTGCGCCCACGGCGTTTCGGGCCATAAAAAAAGAAGACCCAAATGGCGAGTATGTAAAGAAATATGATTTGTCATGTTTGCAGTCATTATTTATGGCGGGTGAGCGTCTTGACCCTTCAACGCTGCAATGGGCGCAGGGCAAGCTAGGTATACCCGTCATTGATCATTGGTGGCAAACCGAGACGGGTTGGGCCATTTGTTCTAATTGCTTGGGCATTGAGCATTTACCAGTGGTGCAAGGTTCGCCCACGCGGCCGGTGCCAGGGTATGAAATGGCGGTGCTGGACGAAGCAGGTCAGCCTATCAAGAGTGGTGAAATTGGGGCATTAGTGGTTAAGCTTCCATTGCCACCAGGCACCTTTCCCACTTTGTGGAATGCCAAGCAACGTTACTTTGATAGCTATTTAAGCAAATTCCCCGGCTATTACGAAACAGGCGATGCTGGTTATATCGATGAAAATGGCTATGTGTTTGTCATGGCACGCACCGATGACGTTATTAATGTAGCGGGGCACCGTCTTTCCACTGGCGCGATGGAGGAAGTGCTGGCTGCCCACCCTGATGTTGCTGAATGTGCGGTTATAGGTGTGAACGATGCGCTTAAAGGAGAACTGCCACTAGGATTGGTGGTGCTAAGCAGTAATAGCCAGCGCAGCCAGGATGATATCAGGGCCGAGACGATGCAAATGGTGCGAGATAGGATTGGGCCCGTAGCGGCCTTTAAACTGATAGCGGTAGTGAGCGCTTTACCCAAAACGCGTTCTGGCAAAGTACTACGTGGCACCATGAAAAAAATAGCCGATAACACTGAGTGGGTTCCGCCGGCGACTATCGATGATCCGGCGGTACTGGACGGAATTACCGAGGCCTTGCAAGGACTAGGGTATGCACAAGGCGATAATATACCGACTTAAACAAGTGGCTTGTATTCGGCGCTTAAGCTAAGATGCAAGCAAGGCTAAAGTAAGACCTGAACAGGATTCAATGACTATTTTGCGCTTTATTTAAGGCAGAGAGCCTTGAAGCGCTTGATTGGAGCCTTATGTTCTATTCTAGAAGCGCCGTAGTGGCATAAAAAATGGCAAAGCCGAGTTGCATGATAGGCTTGGCTGAGTTGATAACACAGATCGGCAGATAGTCGTTAATGTATTAGGACAGAATATTGACAAGTAAAGACGAAGCGACCCCCCCGAAAGAACCGACCATTTTGCCGGTATTGCCGTTGCGTGACGTAGTTGTGTTTCCGCACATGGTGATCCCGCTGTTTGTGGGGCGTGAAAAATCCATCAAGGCGTTAGAGCTGGCGATGGAAAATGACAAGCAAATTTTCTTGGTAGCACAACAGGACGCCAACGATGACGACCCCACGCCGGATTTGATTTATGACTTGGGTACGGTGGCGAATATCTTGCAAATGCTTAAATTGCCCGATGGTACCGTTAAAGTGCTGGTAGAAGGTGCGCACCGCGCACAGGCATTGCGCTTCATTGAGGATGATTTTTTAAGCGCCGAGATCAAGCAAAAAGAAGAGCAAGTGGCAGAAGGCAACGAAGTTAGCGTGATGATACGTGCGGTTACCGAAACCTTTGAGAAATACGTCAAGCTCAACAGCAAAATCCCATCTGAGGTGCTTACTTCTGTTTCGTCAATTGAAGACGGTAGCCGTTTGGCTGACACCATTGCGGCGCACTTGAATGTTAAAAACCAAGATAAGCAAACGATCTTAACTTTCACTGATCCGATGGATCGCTTGGAATATATTCTGAGCTTGATGGAAAATGAAATTGACTTGCTGCGAGTGGAAAAACGCATTCGCGGACGGGTGAAAAAGCAAATGGAAAAGAGCCAGCGTGAGTATTATTTGAATGAGCAAATGAAGGCCATTCAAAAGGAGCTAGGCGACATGGAAGAGGGTGGCTCGGAAATTGACGAGTTGACCCAAAAAGTGGACAAAGCAGGCATGCCTAAAGAAGTTGCCAAGAAGGCGATGAAAGAAGTAGGTAAGCTGAAGATGATGTCGCCGATGTCAGCCGAAGCCACGGTGCTGCGTAATTATCTGGATGCACTGTTGGAGATGCCCTGGAAAAAACGCAGCCGCACCTTAAAAGATCTAGGCGCCGCGGAGCAAGTGCTGGAAGCTGACCATTATGGTTTGGAGAAAGTCAAAGAGCGCATTTTAGAGTATTTGGCAGTGCAAAAGCGCCTGAAAAAAATCAAAGGCCCGATTTTGTGCCTTGTTGGTCCGCCGGGTGTAGGCAAGACTTCGCTGGGCAAGTCGATTGCTCGCGCCACTGGGCGTAAGTTTCAGCGTATGTCGCTTGGCGGCGTGCGAGATGAAGCAGAGATTCGTGGCCATCGACGTACTTACATTGGTGCGATGCCGGGTAAGATCGTTCATCATTTGACCAAAGCAGGGACTAAAAACCCAGTGATTATGTTGGACGAAGTGGACAAAATGGCGATGGATTTTCGCGGTGACCCGTCCTCGGCTTTGCTGGAAGTTTTAGATCCAGAACAAAATCATGCCTTTAGTGACCATTACTTAGAGGTGGACACAGACTTATCCGAGGTCATGTTTATCGCCACCGCTAATACGATGAACATCCCTGGCCCTTTGCTCGACCGCATGGAGGTGATCAACTTATCGGGCTATACCGAGGATGAAAAATTCAATATCGCCAAGCGTTATTTGATTGAGCGCAAGCTTAAAGACAATGGCTTGAAAGACGGTGAAGTGAGTGTGTCGGATGAGGGTCTGCTAGAAATCATTCGTGGCTATACCCGTGAAGCGGGGGTGCGTAACTTAGAGCGTGAGATTTCTAAGGTATTTCGTAAGGTGGTGAAAACCTTGCTGTTAAGTAAGAAGAAGAGCGTCAAGATCACTAAGAAGAACGTGGATGACTACTTAGGCGTGCGTAAGTTTCGTGACAGCGAAATTGACGACGATAGCCAAGTGGGCCGTGTCAACGGGCTGGCGTGGACCAGTGTAGGTGGTGAATTGCTGACCATCGAGACCGCAGTGGTGGAAGGTAAAGGCAAGCAGCAGTTTACTGGTAAGCTTGGTGAAGTGATGCAGGAGTCTATTCAAGCAGCAATGACGGTGGTGCGCTCCCGTGCACAGTCATGGGGCATCAAGCCTGATTTTTATCAAGAAACTGATGTGCATATTCATGTGCCAGATGGTGCCACTCCCAAGGATGGCCCTAGCGCTGGCGCAGCAATGTGTACAGCTTTGGTGTCAGCCTTGACAGGTGTTGCAGTAAAAGCTGACGTGGCGATGACAGGCGAGATCACCTTGCGCGGTGAGGTGACCGCCATTGGTGGTTTGAAAGAGAAGCTGCTGGCTGCCTTGCGTTCAGGCGTTAAAGTGGTGTTGATTCCGCAAGAAAATGAAAAAGATTTGCAAGAGATTCCTGATAACGTCAAAGAGGACTTGAAGATCATTCCGGTTAAATGGATTGATGAGGTGATGGATGTAGCCTTGGTCGCGCCACTTAAGCCACTGGCGGAGGTGACGGATGACGAAGTGAAGGCTGTGAAAAAGCGCAAGAGTGCGCCGCCTGTGGCCACTAAGCATTAATTTGCCGACAGGCGGTTTGTTTTTGCTGATATTTTTCAAAATTAGCTTAAACATGGCTTAACATCCGCGCCTAGGCTAAGTAGAATACCTATCATCGCCATAGAAAATCACTAGGACGGCGCGCTGCTGTAAAAGCCCTTATAAAAAGGCTAACATAACAGCATATTAATCGTAGGCTTATACCTACTACTATTTAATTTTTTAGACGTTAAAGGAAACAACTATGAACAAAAATGACCTGATCGATCAAGTTGCTGCTTCAGCAGACCTTCCAAGAGCAGATGCTGGCCGTGCCGTGGATGCGGTTTTTTCTTCTATCACTAATGCGCTTTCGAAAGGTGATTCATTGGCATTAGTTGGTTTTGGTACGTTTTCAATTACTGAGCGTGCAGCACGCATGGGCCGTAACCCGCGTACGGGTGAAGCACTGCAAATTAAAGCTGCAAAATTACCTAAATTTAAGGCTGGCAAAGGCCTAAAAGATGCCGTAAACTAGCGCCCCTTTCGTGGCGTGGCTGGCTGAGTTGCTAATCATGTCATGTGAATTTCGGGTGCTTAGCTCAGCTGGGAGAGCATCGCCCTTACAAGGCGAGGGTCGGGGGTTCGATCCCCTCAGCACCCACCATTTTTTATAAATACGGAGCGGTAGTTCAGTTGGTTAGAATACTGGCCTGTCACGCCGGTGGTCGCGGGTTCGAGTCCCGTCCGCTCCGCCATTTTTATAAAGAATGTCCTTGATTTAAAAGGATATATTAAAAATATTGCTTTATTGGTGTACCGTTCGGTGTACCAGTAGTGCAATGTAAGGACATAAAGTCAGCTAGTAATATTAACTATAAACAGATATTACTGCATTACTGACTCGAAAGCATACACAGCGCAATAACCCCCCTATTTGGGCTGCATCAAATCAGGGGGATTGGGTGTAGATACATGGGTTGCTACAAGCCTACTATCCTTTCCGATAAAGCTTCAAGATAGATGTGATGCTTACTGAGAGCTAAATAAAGCAGGTATTATGTAGTCAATTGGTTATTCTTCAGCCGTATTTTGCGTATTTAGTTGAAACTGAATACGGCAGTTATTTTTATCTAAGCTATTGAATTTAATTGAATAAATCATAAAGCAGAGATAAAGCAAGGGGTGGCTGGTATTGCTCCCCAGTGATGCTTTTTTAGTGATATATACCTGTCTGTACCCTATGTCTTGTCGGCAGATTTGAAATAGAAGGCACTTTAATTACCAATCCAAGTATCTAGGGTTAGAAAAGAGCCAGACAAAGCTATCTGGCTCTAGCCATTGTTAGTGGCAGTGATAACCTATACAGTCAACGTAGCTTGGCGATTAAAACTTGATACAAATAGAT
>CALIFM010000251.1 GCA_938021685.1 uncultured Gammaproteobacteria bacterium
CGATATAGAAAACGACTGCACCAAAGCCATTAGCGGCGCAGGCACCTGCAAGGCCCCTAGTAGTAACTGCCAACGCTTGGCAGTAATAAAGTAACCAACGAAGAAAATTAAAAATGCTAACACTAATAGCGCTACATTGGCTGTTTTGATGGTCTGCCAAATTTGTGCAAGATCTGCTTGGCTTAGAAGCCAAACGATCAACCCTAGCGAAATCAGCACTTTTGCTGCCACTGACAAGGTGTTTTTAAAAGTCATCTCGTAGATTTAGCCTAGTGTTTAAAGCGCCATTAACGATTGCGAATGACTTTGGCTGGCACACCGCCCACAATCTGCTGCGCTGCCACATCTTTGCTAACTACCGCACCTGCCGCCGCCACCGAACCTTCTGCCATAGTAACATTACCTAGCACTGTGACATGCCCACCTAACCAAACATTATCAGCCAAATGGCAACCCGTGTCGGGCTTAATACCTTGCTCCATCATTGGCACATCTAACTGATCAATATTATAGGTGCCGCCGCCTACTAGATAACACGCTGGGCCAATAATACACTGCGCGCCGATACTAGTAGGGCAAGCATTGGTGGACTGCACCACCGTTTGTGCACCAAAACCAGTTTTATTACCCACTGTGATCGAGCCGCCCTTAGCGGATAGCGAAACATTATTGGCCAGCATCACGTCGTCACCCAGCACAATGGCCTCGTCCGCATCGGCGTTGCGTGCATCCAAAATGCAGCCTTCAGAGATCACCACATTGTCACCTAAGCTAATACGACTAGGGTGACGCAAAGTAACACCTCGCCCAAACTGCACGCCTGCGCCGCAATGCTTAAACATTCGCGGCCAAAACACTTTGCGCAGCAATAATCCAACTGCACCTGGCACCACACCGAACCATGCGCAGCCTTCAAAATAAATGGTTGCCCATAAAGACGTTGAGCCCACCATTACCGCTTGGTATTTTTTAAGCGCTGAGCCTTCGCCCGTAATGGAAGCTTGCGTTTTTGTTTGCTTATCTTCGGTCATCAGTTCTTGTTTATTTAAGCCTGCATCAGCTTATCAGTTAAGGCTTGCAAATCATCCACACTTTGTTCCTCAAAATACAGACGATACCACAGCTCTAAGTTCAGCAAAATCCACAAACGAAAGTTATGATCCGACTGACCACTTAGGTGCTCTTCTAGATAACGGTCAATGGTTTCTTTACGAAAAACACCCAGCTCGACAAAACGCGACTCAGCAAATAAATTACGCAAAAAAATGTTTAAATCCGTACGCATCCACCGCGCGATGGGAAAACCAAAGCCCTGCTTTTCGCGGTAGATCAGCTCTTTGGGCAAGTAACGCGACGCGGTCTTTTTCAGCACATGCTTAAGGTCACGGCCCTTGAGCTTCATGTTCGCCGGAATTTTAGCGGCAAATTCCACCAACTCTTTATCGACCAGCGGCGCGCGGCTTTCAAGCGAATGTGCCATCGTCATGCGATCAGCAATCATCAACAAGTGGTCAGGCATACGTGTCATCAAATCGCTGTACAGCATCTTGTCTACCAACTCATTTACGTTGTCAGCGTTAAAAAACTGCAATACTTTATCGGGTGAATCTCGGTCGGTTATTTGCGCAAGTGCCTCTTGCGTAAACAATTCCTCTTTCGCCTCTTGAGTAAAACGCAAAAAAGTCATGCTTTGCACATAACGATCGCCACTTTGATAAAACGACATGTCTTGTAACCAACGCACTTTTTGTGCTACTGATTTATAGCCAAAGCTGTCTGGCACCAAATCAATCATTCGTCCAAACACCTGCTTGCGTAGCCATGCTGGCATCATCGAATAATATTCTGCCAGCTGTTGACCAGCAAAGCGGTCATATCCGGCAAAATTCTCATCACCGCCGTCGCCCGTCATGACCACTTTCACGTGCTGACTAGCCATCTCAGACACCAAATACACGCCCACCCCAAACGGGTCGGACGGCTCGTCCATATGATGGATCATTTTGGGAATAAGGTGAATCAAATCGGCACTGACCACTTTCTCGTGGCCTTGCATCTTGTATTTATCCACCACCATGCGGGCCCACGGCAGTTCGTTAAAACCGGCTTCCTTCACACCGATAGAAAACACGGGCAAATTGTCTTGCCCTAATTCAGCCATCATCGCACTGATGGTACTTGAATCAATACCACCACTTAAAAATGCGCCCACTTGCACATCGCTAAGTAAGTGCGATCTCACTGTATCTAGCAGCACCTTGTTAAGCTGCTCTTCCACTTCATCCACGCTGCCCGCGTGCTTTTCACTAAAGTCAATGTCCCAGTAGCGCTGCACGGTGATGTCGCCGCCTTTAAAGTGCGCCCAGTGGCCTGCTTGTAACTTGTGGATGCCCTTAAAAAAAGTGTAGTCATCTGGCACAAAACGCATTGATATATAGTGCCAAAAACAGGTCATGTCGATTTCACGCTTAGCCGACTGCACCTCCAGCAAAGCTTTTACCTCTGAGGCGGCAAAAACGCCATCATCTTGGCGCATAAAAAATAGCGGCTTTTGCCCCATATGGTCTCGCGCCATAAACAGCGAACTATCTGCTTTGTCCCAGATGGCGAACGCAAACATTCCACGTAAATACTTTACACAGTCGCGGCCATATTTTTTATACAACGGCAAAATAACTTCGATATCCGTCTGCGTTTTGAAGGGGTAACCCTCTGCTTCTAGCTGCTGGCGTAATTCAGGGCTGTTGTATATTTCACCATTGCAAGTCATTACCAAGTTGCCGCTGTCATCGCTAATCGGCTGATGGCCGCCGTAAATGTCGTTAATGCTTAGGCGCCGCTGGCCTAAAGAAGCCTGCTTGTCGTGATAAAAACCTTCGTCATCTGGCCCACGGTGCGTCAAGGTACGCGTCATAGTGGTAAGCAGCGCCTCGCGATCGCGCGCTGCTGTTGGGGCAACAATGGCCGTGATTCCGCACATAAGCTTCGGTAGAGTTGGCTAGGCTATGAAAATAGCTGTCTATTTTAAGCGATTTGACAACTAAGTCGTGCGGCTATTTTTAACTGCGCAACAGGGCTTCAATAGATACTAAGTTGCAAGCTGCCAATAAATCAGCGCAGACACAGTCCAGAATATCAGGTAGCTTACGTGCTTTCCTTTAGTAAAATAAAAAGAAAACACGCCGCTAGCTAAGAACACGATGGCGATCATATCCATTTAAGCCCTATCAAATGACGACCTTGGCCACCAGCGCAAAGCCTTCGCTAGTACCAATGAGCTGACACTCACGCACCACACCGGCGCTATTCATCTCCTTAAGGAGCTTAGCGGTAATGAGGTTATCCATGTTTAGTGTTTCTGATAAGTCAATAAGCTAGTGAGGATAACAGCTTATCCTAGACAGGGCACTTAACCAAAGTGCTGCGCTACTTCACATAACACCAATTATACGAACGTGCAGCAAATTAAGGGCAATACCAAGCTATAGCCTACAATCGTTCAAATGGGCTTGTTAATGCAATGCCAACATCAACAACTCTTTTAATTCTAGGTAAATGTAATATGGCTGCTTATCATCATTTAGACATTTAACAATTCTTGTTGCTTTGTGTCTGAATCAAGCCTTATGATGGGGGCAATGTTGAAGTGTGCAGGGATGGCATGGCCCAATAGATTAGCCCCGCCTTTAGTCAAGCTACCATAAATAACGTAACGTCCACACATGAGTATTCGCGCAATTCATTCAAAACAGACAAGCAATATTAGCACCATTTGGGAGTGCCTTAATCCATTGCCTGAATCAATGGCGATCAGATTATAATCAATTTAGGCCACATTCCTCATTGGGGAATATACCGCCGAACGAGTTTCGAGACAAACACATAGAAGCTGGAAATCTATACTAATAAGTGGGACTGATTTGGGGTGGGGGGCAAAACAACTAAACCCTAACTAACCAACTGGACTCGTTTGTGGGGGCAGGTCATCAGAACGTGTATACTGAGCGGTTCAACCGTACAGCCCGTCATGAGTGGCTTGATATGCATCTATTCAAATCAGTTGAACATGCACAAATCTTGGCAACACGATGGATGCGGAAGTACAATAACGACGGGCCACATACTGCGATTGGGGGGATTACAACAAGGCGAAATTGCCTGTACTTGTGAACGAGTTATATTATTGGAGAATTCAACTGGACAGTGGCAGGAAAAGAATGCATTTAGTTCGATAAATGGCTGAAAAATTTTATTTCATGCCTTAAATCTTTGAATTATGACTAACTATATAGTAGAAGAAGCAGCCCCAGCTGACTTAATGCAAATAAACGCGCTTTTTCGTGAAATCGACGCGCTGCATCACGCTGCTTTGCCACACATGTTCAAGCTGGAACAAGAGATACAAAGGCCAGACGACCACCTTAAAAGCTTCATGGGAAGCGATGAAGCTTGTTTTCTTGTTGCGCGTGCCGACAATCGGGTTATCGGGCTAGCCAATATGGAGATACGAACGGCGCAACACCCGCTTTTTAAAGAGCGCAAGCATGGCCATATTTCAAATATTGTGGTGGCAGAGCAGTACAAGCGTCAAGGTGTAGGAACACGGCTAGTTGCTGAAGCACATAATTGGTTTGCTAGTCGTCAAATACCAGAAGTGTCGTTAACAGTTTTTAGTTTTAATAAAGAAGCAATGGCCTTTTATAAGAGCCTTGGGTTTGCTGAGCGCCAGGTTACGATGGCTTATGAATTAAGGCGCATTAAGCCCATTAAGGAATAGCAAAATGGCTTCTGCTTATGAATTTAGCCAATCAAAGATTCAGCAGTTTTAAGCCCGAGCTTAAACCACAAAAGCAGGTAAGCCAAACTGCTCAGGCTTAAAACTCATCAGGCTATCCAAAATTAGCGTTGCTTCCTTATAGCGTGCCTTGTCCATATTAGGGTCGGGCACCACCACTGCAGGCATGTCCGCCGCTACCGCTGCTGCAAGGCCGGATGGGGCATCTTCAAACACGAGTGTATGTTGCGCATCTGCACCGATTAGTTCGGCAGCTACATTGAATAGATCAGGTGCGGGTTTGCCTTTTTGCACGTCCTTATGGTCGCTAGTGACCACCGCATCAAAAAAATCAAACCAACTGCGATGCTTGGTGGCTTTAAGCTCAAACATTGATTCGCTAGAACTAGTAGCGATAGCAATTGGAATGCCATGTGCGTTTAGATGACGCACCAAGCGCTCAGCGCCGGGCAGAGCCTCAGCATCTGGGAAAGCTTTGGCCAACATCATATTACGCTGGCTTAAATACTGCTGAGGGGTGATGGGCAAATCCAGTGCTTCTACTAGGTAAGTGGCTGAATCCAATTCAGGACGGCCAATCATGTTGCCCTTTACCGACCAATCAAACACCTTACCGTGTTCACCCACAATCGCTTGAGTTACTTTGGTGTAGATCACCTCGGTGTCCAGCAATAAGCCGTCCATATCGAACAGGACGTATTTGATGGTTGGGTTCATGCGCGCCGCCTAATATTTCGCTGTGCCTGCTTAGCCGCACCAAGGCTAAACAGGCATTCTTTAAAAAAACAGTTAGGGCTGTACCTACTGAAAAATGTAGCCCACGATAGTCAGCACAATGGTGTAAGGAAACGCCATTTTAACCATGGTCATATAACCTAACCGAATCGCTGGCGCCAAGGCCGAAGTAAGCAAGAACAAGAAGGCTGCTTGTCCATTAGGCGTGGCCACCGATGGCAAGTTAGTACCCGTATTGATAGCAATAGCCAAGGTATCAAAATGATCGCGACTGATGGTACCCGCATCAAAGGCGGCCCGCACTTCATTAATGTAGACCGTGGCCACAAACACGTTGTCGGATATCGCTGACAACAAACCGTTGGCCAAGAAGAACGCGCCAGCTTGGTCAGCCTCTGGCATGCGCAACACCGCTTCGATCACGGGGCTAAACAAGTGCAAGTCGTGGATCATGCCCACCACCACAAAGAAAATACACAACAGGGAAACAAACGGCAGCGATTCTTCAAACGCATGGCCAATTTGTGCTTCCTCTTTTATGCCCATCATCGCGGTGACCAGCACCAGCAAGCACAAACCCAACAAGCCCACTTCCATGATATGAAAGGCCAAACCAAAAATAAGAATCACCCCAGAGATACCTTGCACCCACAACCCATAAACATCGCTTTGGGTACGCTTGGCATCCTCGTGCTCTAAATAGCGAAAAATAATCTCGCGCACTTGCGGATTCAGCTTGGTGCCAAAGCCAAACCAGCCGGTGAGCTCTAGTGCTACACAAGTGATAAAACCTGCAATCACCGCTGGAATGGTGACGTGAGCCATTTGTGCCGCAAACTCAACAAAATCCCAACCCATTTTCTCCGCGATCAATAAGTTTTGCGGCTCGCCTACCATGGTACATACACCGCCCAGTGCGGTACCGACCGCACCGTGCATCACCAAGCTGCGAATAAATGAGCGAAATTCCTCTAGCATCTCACCACCCATTTTAGGGCCGTCTGCCTCTCCGTCATCAGTATAGTCTTTGTCTTGCGAGGAATGCACTTTTTCATACACACCATACAAGGCCACAAATACCGTGATCAGCACCGCCGTTACCGTGAGTGCATCCAAAAAGGCCGACAAAAATGCGGCAGAAAACGAGAACAATAATGATAGCTGCCACTTACTTTCCACCTTCATCATTAACTTGGCAAAAATAAACACCAGCAGGGGCTTCATGAAATAAATGAAACTGACCATAAAGATCAATAAGGCAAGCACACCGAGGTTAGCCTGAATCTCATGCCAGACCGTTTCGGGCGAGGTCAGCCCCAGTAATAAGATGGCCAAGGCTAAAACACCGCCGCTTTGTAAGGGATAGCATTTAAGCGCCATCGCCAAAGTGAGGATAAACATCGCAATGAACAACCAGCCCACCACCGTGGTACCTGCGATTAATTTAATCGGCCAAGCCAGCACCAAAAAGCCCAAGATGGCTATTTTGAACCAGTCAGGGCTGTTGCCTAAGAAGTTTTTATACGCGATGGATAACATAATTTATTTGTAAAATAGTGAAACCTGAGAACTATAAAACCAAGCTAAATAGCGCACAGCGCTTGTATTTATTTAGCATAGTTATTTAACGGGCTATTCTACTGTTTTTTACCGTCCTGCGGCAGCAATTTGCAATCAAAATCGTTTGCAATTGGTGTTTTAATTATTTGCGATAATTGCCTTCACGAGCATTGCACTCAAGCACATAGCAAAAAAGGCAGCTCACGCTGCCTTTTAGGGTGTCTTTTTATACTTGATTTTATCTTAGCAGCACGTGTTATTAGCTACGCTCTCATCCACTAACTCTCCATAAGGTAGCAAATCGCCACAGCCTTCAAAGATGCCGAAGTGGGTTTCCATATCACCATAGAAGTCAAAATGCGACGCAAAACGGCTTTCTTTGAGCATAGAGTAAGTATTGCCACACACCGGGAACATTTTCCCTTTTTGGATGAAATGATGCTTGTCTAATAAATACGCCTGCTCTTGAGTGGCAATGCCACCTTTATAAACCACTGCTTGGCCATAATCTTCACACGCTGGCTCAAGACCCTCAATCTTAAACAGGCGATACGTGGCTGAAAAAAAGTTGATGTGGCCAATGCGCTGCTCAATCTCTGGGTTTTCAATCGCCATCGGACGGTCTTCCACCAAACGCGGGTCGGCAAAGCCGCATTGCTTCGCCAAATTTTCAAAGTCGTTCCAATACAACGCACCCGATAAGCATTCGCCGTACAGCACCGGGTCATTTACCAACGCAGTCGGCACGCGACGATCGGCGTAGACATCCGAAAAATAAAATTCACCGCCGGGCTTGAGCACTCGGTGCACTTCGCGCAGCACCGCGTTTTTGTCGGTGGACAAATTAATTACGCAGTTAGAGATAACAATATCAAAGCTGTTGTCGGCCAAACCCAGCTCATCCAGCTTTTCGATGTAACCTTTTTTAAACTCGACGTTGGATTTGGCATAACCAAACTTTTTGCGATGCCAGTCGATATGCTCATTGGCCACGGCCAACTGCTCATCAGTCATGTCCACGCCGAGCACAAAGCCGTCCTCACCTACTAACTGTGCCAACATATAGCAATCACGCCCCGAGCCCGAGCCCAAATCCAAAATGCGCATGCCCTTAAGCTTTTCTGGCGCTACTAAGCCACAGCCATAATACTTCGCGGCCACTTCATCATGGATATTGGCCAAAGCCGCTTTTAAAAACTCGGGCGTCTCACCAATAGTACAGCAGGCATTGGTTTGTAAGTCGCTGCTGCTTTGTAAAAATTCACCGTAATATTGCTTAACATCATTGGTGCTAATGTTCATAAGTATTATCTCGTTTAACTTTATGGGAATTATTATAATGACGGGGCGCCTGTTGTTTTGCTGTTTTTCAGACCACTGTAGCAATAATAAGTTTAATTTGGCATCTCAATTATTCGTAAACTAAAAATATAAATCATTCGCTTTCTTCAAAAAAACAAGCATCAACATCTTGAAATTGGACAAAGCCTCCGCAAATTAAGCCTTGAAAGCAGGGTCTCTTGGAGAACTGCCTTCATTAAACCGAAAGCCTTTGTGCGCCTAAGCGGCATCGTGCTTTTAAATTTTATTGCTTCTTTAGGAGAATACGATTATGACAACCATTGATTTAACCCCCCTTTACCGCAGCAGTGTTGGTTACGACCGTTTTGGCGCTTTAGTGAACGCCGCCATGCGCTCTGAAAAAACCAGCCCCGGTTACCCGCCTTATAACATCGTTGATTTAAAAGACGACAAGTACGCCATCACCCTTGCGGTAGCTGGCTTTACCGAAGGCGAGCTGAACATTGAACTTGAAAAAGGCGTGCTGACGGTGAGTGGTAAAAAAGAAACCAACAGTGACGATACGCATTACCTTTATCAAGGCATTGCAACGCGCTCGTTTGAACGTAAATTTAACCTTGCAGACCACATTGAAGTGGTGGGCGCTGACCTACGTGATGGTATGTTAACTGTTAGTTTGCTACGCGAAGTGCCAGAAAAAATGAAGCCACGCACCATTGCAATTGGCGGTGCTGAAGTGCTGGAACACAAGCCCAGCAAGCCAAAGAAAGTGGCCAGAAAAAGCAAGGCTAAAGCAGCTTAAGTTCTGTATTTACTTGTCTTAGCTCACTAAGCTAAGCACTTAAAAGGCAGCCATTGGCTGCCTTTTTTATTGTTTCTCTTCCAAGCAGCAAATGTTGGCTGGGGCAAGTAATAGAGCACCACTCCCTACAGTAGCACCAACGACAATAGGCATTCCACTTAGGCGTGGTTTGCTTTTTGCTTAGAGAAGGGGCAGCAGTCAGCTGCCCTTATTTTATTGCCTACCCAACCCAAAGTTTATTTACACCTAATTTCAATCTTAAGCTAACAATCATTAGTCTTATTTAAGATACCTTTTGTCTTATATAAATATCCGATCAAATTAAAATAATTCAATCATGCGTTTTAAATAAGTGTATAATCGCCGTCTAGTTGGGCAGCACAAAAAATGGACTTCATTTGTAACTCTAATAAACACCCAATCATAAAGAAGCACTTACTTAATTATTATTTAGAGACATGAACGAAATTAACAAAACTTCAACCAATGAAGCTCGTAGAGGGTTATTAAAAAAAGCCGCTTGGTCCGCACCTGTAGTCGCAGCTGTTAGCTTACCGCAACACGCCCAAGCTACCGAAGTTCAAGACCCTACCCTCCTAGAAGAAGAGACCACTCCAGGCGGCCCTCAACAGGATACCACTACGCCATTTGTTCAAGCAAAAATTTACTTTGAAAAGGGAAACTGCTACCACCCCGGCGACCCAGAGGATCCTGACGCAGCAAACCGAGTGTCTAGAAGTATTTATTGGTTCTACAATTTTTCAGAGGATGTAGACATTGATATTATTTCCATTACTTCACCTTTTGTTCCTGTTCCTGGAACGTCTATGGAGCTCCATTATCCAGGAGTTCCCTACGATGCCTTAACATCCAGTGTAGCTACTGGTGAACTTGTAGCTCCGGCTAGTGATACTACAGTTTTCACTTCAGGCTCTCCGATAAATGTAACTATACCCGCTAATCAATTGTTTACGATGCAGCTTTATGCATCTAATGCCGACAACACCGACCCCAATGAAATTAATCTTGCAGGCATGGTTATTGAAACAGGTTGCTGCGGCAACTTCGTATTTGATTCTGCTCCTGAAGGGACTACTATACTTACTAGCGCCCCTATTTAATCAGCCTTTAAGCAAAGGGCGAGATAAATGCCTAAGCTAAATTGTATAAAGCATCACTAAATTGATCGGGGCTTAAGTTGAAAAGGTCAGTGATAGAAAAGGGCAGCTGTTGACTGTCCTTTTTTATTGCTTGGTCCCTACTTATGTAAACCAAGTGTGGGCCATTGATATAACGAACTTTACAACGCAGCAGGGCTTACGGTATATGGTCCACCTGAAATATGGAATGCTTATTTCAATAAGCAATAACAAGTATCTATAACAATCTGGCAATCTAAGAAATTGCGCGCAGCCTCAAACTTTTTTGGTATAGTTATATTGTTATTTTTTGATTGAATGTTTGTTTTGCCAATCAATCAACAACAGCAAGAAGCAAAGCACCCACCTGAATTTAATTAGTGTTAAAAGAGA